>USKN01000152.1 GCA_900555295.1 uncultured Eubacteriales bacterium | reverse complement strand
GTATTCTAATTATATAACAAAAAAATTTTTTTGTCAATACCCAATACCGATTTTTATGCAGTTACAGGCTTTATACGGCAATTTTTATACACTTTTTACATTTTTTTACCGATAACAAAATTATTTTGTTATTTGTTTGCCACCATTTACAAAAAGTATTACTGCCGCGCAAATACAATTTTTAATTTCATTTATTAATAATAAAAATATCGCATATTAAAAATACCAAATCTGTCTGAATGAAATTACCTAATCTCACCTATTAGTTATTGCATAATCAACGTATATAAGTGTATAAATGTGGATAACTATGTGGATATGTTGATGAAATCCACTTATTAAGCCGTTTTTTTCTTAAAAAAGAAATAAACTTATCCACATTTTTATTTTTTATGATGTTTTTTTAACATAAAATTAACATAAGCGCATTTTTTCTCAAAAATTTTACTTATCTTTACAAAACCCCCTTATTTTTTTTATATATTTAACTTATGTCGGCTTTTTTATTTAACCTTTGAGGCATATAATTAAGCCAAGATAACACAAAGAGATAAAAAAGGAGATAGTTATTATGAAAACTAATTTAAAACAAATCACAAAAAAATTGGCAATAGTATTATGTGCCGTTATTACGGCGGCATCGTTTACGGCCTGCGACGGCAATAACACCGATACAAAAAAAACAGCCGCAAAATTTGATACGTCAAGCAAAATTACGGTTGTATCACGTGAAGACGGCAGCGGAACAAGAGGCGCATTTATTGAGCTTATGGGAGTTGAAGAAAAAGGCGCCGACGGTTCAAAAACCGATAAAACAACAAAATCGGCGGTTATAGCAAACAAAACAGGCGTTGTTCTTACAAACATTGCGCAGGACGAATACGGTATAGGTTATATTTCTCTCGGTTCGCTTAATAACACAGTAAAAGCGTTAAAAGTTGACGGAACGGCGGCAACAGCCGACAACGTTAAAATGGGAACATATAAAGTATCACGTCCTTTTAACATTGCAACAAAAGGCACACCCAACGAAGTTACACAGGACTTTATAGATTATATTTTAAGCAGCGACGGTCAAAACATTGTAGACGGCAGCGGTTACATTGCAATTAAAGACGACGCGTCACCTTACAACGGCAAAAAACCGAGCGGCAAAATTGTGGTAGCAGGTTCATCATCGGTAACACCCGTTATGGAAAAGCTTAAAGAAGGATACCTTTCGGTAAACGAAAATGCCGAAATTGAAATTCAAATGAGCGACTCAACAGCCGGTATGACAGGCGCTATGGAAGGAACCTGCGATATAGGTATGGCGTCGCGTGAACTTAAAGACAGCGAAAAATCGCTTACAGCGCTCCCCATTGCACTGGACGGTATAGCAATTATAGTAAACAAAGCAAATCCGCTTGACGATATATCGGCAGACGATGTAAAACAAATTTATACGGGCGAGAAAACCGCTTGGAGTGATATTATAAAATGAAAATAAAAAAATACACACAGCAATACAAAGAATTGTTTATGAAAGCGGTATTCTTTATAACTGCGCTTACATCAATATTTGCGGTACTGCTTATATGTGTGTTCCTGTTTTCAAACGGAATACCGGCAATAAAACAAGTGGGACTGTTTAAATTTCTCGGCGGTACAAATTGGGCACCCAATGACGTACCGCCGTCATACGGAATATTTCCTATGATACTCGGCAGCATTTACATAACTGCGGGCGCGGTATTAATAGGTGTTCCTATAGGAATACTTACGGCGGTGTTTATGGCTAAATACTGTCCCAAAAAAATGTACTCGGTATTAAAACCGGCAACAGAGCTTTTGGCAGGTATACCGTCTATTGTATACGGCTTTTTCGGTATGGTGCTTATAGTACCGATTGTAAAGACGGTATTCGGCGGTAACGGAAACAGTATTTTAACAGCGTCAATTCTTTTGGGAATAATGATACTTCCCACAATAATCGGCGTTACCGAGTCGGCAATCGCAAGCGTACCCGAAAGCTATTACGAGGGTTCGCTCGCACTTGGCGCAACACACGAAAGAAGTATATTCGGCGTGGTACTGCCTGCGGCAAGCTCGGGAATAACGGCAGGCGTAATACTCGGCATAGGCAGAGCCATAGGCGAAACAATGGCGGTTATAATGGTTGCCGGCAATCAGCCCGCAATGCCGGAGGGCATTTTATACGGTGTTAGAACACTTACGGCAAACATAGTAATTGAAATGGGCTACGCAACCGACCTGCACAGAGAAGTACTTATTGCAACAGGCGTGGTACTGTTTGTATTTATACTTATTATAAACATTTCGTTTTCTTTGCTTAAAAGGAGGACGGTAAGATGATTATAAAATCAAAAATACAAAAATATGCGGTATATTTATCGGCAATTGTTACATTCGGTGTGCTTATATTTTTAATAGGCTACATACTTGTAAACGGTATACCGCATTTAAAATTATCACTGTTTTCAATTAAATACACAACCGAAAACGTATCTATGTTTCCGTCAATTGTAAATACCGTTATAATTACATTAATTTCGCTTATTATAGCCGTACCGCTGGGCATATTTACGGCAATATATCTTGTTGAATATGCAAAACGCGGCAGCAAGGCGGTTAAAGTAATAAGAATAACCGCCGAAACGCTCTCGGGTATACCCTCAATTGTGTACGGGCTTTTCGGTATGCTGTTTTTTGTAACATATCTTAAAATGGGTTATTCGCTTATATCGGGTGCGGCAACTTTGGCAATTATGATTCTCCCCCTAATTATGCGAACAAGCGAAGAAGCACTTAAAGCCGTACCCGATTCGTACCGTGAAGCAAGTTTTGGACTCGGTGCGGGCAATTTAAGAACAGTGTTTAAAATAGTACTGCCGAGCGCAATACGCGGAATACTTGCGGGTATTATACTTGCAATAGGCAGAATAGTGGGCGAAACAGCCGCACTTATTTATACGGCAGGTACCGTTGCCGATTTACCCAAAAACATTTTCTCGTCGGGCAGAACACTTGCGGTACATATGTACGCGCTCTCGGGCGAGGGGCTTAATATAAGCGAAGCATACGCAACGGCGGTTGTATTGCTTGTGCTTGTACTTTTAATAAATACGTTGTCATCGGCGGCGGCAAGGAGGCTATCTGAATGAACAAATTTGATATACAAAATCTTGACCTTTATTACGGCTCGTTTAAAGCGCTTAAAAATATAAATATTAAAATTCCGTCAAACGAAATAACCGCATTTATAGGACCGTCGGGCTGCGGTAAATCAACGCTTTTAAAAACTTTAAACCGTATGAACGACCTTGTTGAAAACTGTAAAATAGAGGGTACCGTTTTATTGGACGGCAAAAATATATATAAAAACTTTGAAACAACTGAACTTAGAAAACGTGTGGGTATGGTATTTCAAAAGCCCAATCCGTTTCCCATGAGTATATACGACAATATTGCATACGGCCCCAGAACGCACGGTATACGTTCAAAATCGGTATTGGACGGCATAGTTGAACAGTCGCTTAAAGGCGCCGCAATATGGGACGAACTTAAAGACAGATTAAAAAAGAATGCATTGGGACTTTCGGGCGGACAGCAACAGCGTCTTTGTATAGCGCGCGCCCTTGCTGTTGAACCCGAGGTACTTTTAATGGACGAACCCACAAGTGCGCTCGACCCCATATCAACATCAAAAATTGAAGACCTTGCAACGGAGCTTAAGAAAAAGTATACCATAATAATGGTAACGCACAATATGCAGCAGGCGGTAAGAATATCCGATAAAACAGCATTTTTTTTGCTTGGCGAAGTAATAGAGTTTAACAACACCGAAAAGTTGTTTTCTGTGCCGAGTGACAAACGCACGGAAGATTATATAACAGGAAGGTTTGGTTAATATGAGAAATAAATTTGATATGCAGCTTGAAGTATTAAACGAACAGCTTGTACAAATGGGCGGATTAATAGAAAGCGCCATAACAAATGCGGTTAAAGCGCTTATTGAGCAAGATAAAACGTATGCCGAGGCTGCGGTAAACTTTGATAAAGAGGTAGACCAAAAAGAAAAAGACATAGAGCGCCTGTGTTTAAAGCTTTTGCTTCAGCAGCAACCTGTAGCGCGGGATTTACGCCTTATATCGGCAGCGCTTAAAATGATAACGGATATGGAGCGAATAGGCGACCAATCGTCGGATATAGCCGAAATTGCCACAACCCTGTCCGAAACGCCTTTAAATCACCATAAAGAGCATTTAAAGGCAATGGCAAAAGCCACAATAGATATGGTAAACAAAAGCATTGACGCGTTTGTAAAAAAAGATATCAACTTGGCAAAAGAAGTTATCTTATCCGACGATACGGTAGATAATTTATTTGTAACCATTAAAGACGATTTAATTAATCTTATACACGAAAATCCCAAAAGCGGCGAAATAGCGCTGGATATGCTTATGGCGGCAAAATATTTTGAGCGTATAGGCGACCACGCAACCAATATTGCCGAATGGGTAATATTTTCAATAACGGGTAGGAAAACGGGACCCGAACCCGTATTGGTTTAACATAGAGATTTTTGTCGGTATAAGAAAACACC
>USKN01000151.1 GCA_900555295.1 uncultured Eubacteriales bacterium | reverse complement strand
CGCTTTTTGTGATACCATCAACGATCATAGTATCCAATTCCCCATCACCGCGAATTGTATCACAAGTAGCCTCAAAACCATACTTTGAACGCAAATCGTTTGTCAGGCGTGCCACCCATTTTTTATGTTCTTCATTATCCCACGAATACGAAACAAATATTTTTTCGTTTGCAAGCGTAAAAACAGAATATATTAAAAACTGATTAAAATATGCCTGAATATCGCTTGAACGTGTATATTCAACTTCGGCAATATCAAACTGTTTTCTGTCGCTGTCGGTTATAAGCGAATTATCGGCAGGCGGCGACGGAAATACCCCGTCATTTGCGCCAATTATAAACAATACATCGCAATACTCCGTTTTTGTTCGGGCAATATCCCCTATTATTATTTCGTCAAGCGACGTGGGAATAACGCCTATGCTTTGCTGCCCAAAAGCACAAATAAGGTATTTTGAAAATTTTTGCGGCGACACTTTTTCATCACCCAAAAAATCATAAACGGTATCAAGTGTATTAACCAAAATGTTCCATATACTTTCATACTCTTTGGCTCTTTTTAATTCTCCGCACTGTTTCATATCTTCGGCATTTTGCTTTAAAATAATGTCGAGTTTTATTTCACATAAATACGCATACAAATTTTTTACATTTTCTTTTACGGTATGTTTTCCTTTTATTTTTTGATGAAAATTTGCAAGCGGAAGTATGCAATCGTTTCGTATTTCGTTTAAAATTTCGGGTTCGTATTTGCTGCGAAACGTACGGTTTTCAATTATACTTTGCCACTTGTTTGCGTCAAGCCATCCACGTCCCGTAATTTTAGATGAATTAACAAAATTTTCGCATACCGATATTTTATATGCACTCTTATTGCCGTAACCCGATTTAAGAAAATTAAATATACTTTGTGCGTCATATCCCGTTAAATAAACATCAAATATGCTCATTATAAACTGTATTGTTTGATGTTTTAAAACATCGGTTTTTTCATCAATAAAATATGGTATTGCATACTTATCAAACACATTTTTAAAAATATGTGAGTAGTTTGATATATCGGCACATATAATACCTATGTTTTTAAATCTGAAACCGCCGTCGCGCACAAGTGAAATTATAGTTTTGGCGGCATATTCCACCTCGGAATACGGATTTTTAGCATAATATATGTTTATATTGTTTTGTGTTTTGCCGTATTTTTTTACAGGATATGTATACAAATTTTTTTCAATAAATTCAAGCGGTTTATTGTTGTATCGGCTTGTTTTTAAAAATATCGCCGGCAAATATTTATATCCATTTTCACGGCACATATCATAAAGTGCTCTGCCAGTGGTAACGGTAGGCATAAATACATTCATATCCCCGTTTTCGATACTGTCGGCGCAAAGTGAAATGTATACTTTTTTGCATTGCTTTATAAGACAGGATATTATTTGTCTTTCCTGCGGAATAAACGTTGCAAATTCGTCAAAAAAAATTGTTTTTTGCGACAAAATATCACTTTTGTTTAAAATTGAATACAATATTCCGAGCATATCGTCAGAGTCGATGTATTTTTCGTGCAATACGTGTTCATACTCCGAATACACCTTGGATATATCGCCTATTTTAGCCTTAAATATATCCGATAAATTATTGTTTCGGCTCATCGAATCGAGCATATCGGGTGTAATACCGTATTTTTTAAAATTACCTATTTCTTTTAAAAGCATATCCACAAATCCCGCATAATCGGATGTTTTTGTATAATAGTGCATATCGGTTTGCTCAACAACGCTTGCCGCAATTAAACTTTTTCCTACCGAATCGGTAAGCCTGTGCTTTTGTGTATTAATTTTGTCAAAACAACATTGCGCAAGTTTTTTAAACGACATTATTTCTATGTGACCGTCAAGCATTTTTCCGCACGTTTTTATAAGACGCATTTCGGCAATATGCGTAAACTGTTCGGGTACAATTAAAATAACCTGATTGCCCGAATTATATAATTTTTGTATTTCATTCATAATATAATTTGTTTTACCGCAATGCGCACGTCCGCATATAAGCTGTAGTGGCAATAAAATCTCCGCCTTTCCGCAACGGTGTAAAATATTGTAATTTTACAGATCCATAGTGTTTTATATAAAAATTTTATCACAAAAAAACATATCAGTCAAGCACTCAAAACCGCAGTGTACCAAAAAACGCCCACTGTTTTAAATAACAACGGACGTTTTAAAATATAAATATAATATTAAGTTAGATACATTAATACATCGAGCGGTGAAATTTGCCCATATAATGCGGCTTTATTACACCAATTTAAGAAACGCGATAAAGCTGCAGAAGATGAGTAAATTGAACCCAAATACTGTTTGGGTTACCCGAAGCTGTACAAAGGTACAGCGAGCGGTGAAATTTGCTCATATAATGCGGCTTTATCGCGTTTCGATTATATAGCGTATTTTTGTTTGTATTCTTTATACATACTGTCAAACTCATCATCACCGTGACTTTTTACATTGCTTAAATACTCGTGTGTATCAAAACTGTCATCAGCAATCTGTATAAGACATACGGCAATATTTGAGCAATGATCCGCAATACGCTCATAATTATTTAACAAATCATTAAACACAAATCCCGTTTCTATTGTACATTCACCCTTTTGCAGACGTAAAACGTGTGTGTTTTTAAGCTTTGTCTGCAGCTTATCCACAACCTGTTCAAGCGGTTCTACCTTTTTTGCAAGTTCAAGATTATTGTCTTTAAATGCACAAACTGTTAAATCAAGTATTTCGGTAATTGCCGATGTAATAACCTTTATTTCTTCCTGCGCCTGCAAGGAAAAAGTAATATTTTTTTCGTTTATTTCACGCGCAACATTTAGTATATTGCAAGCATGGTCGCCTATGCGTTCAAAATCACCTATTGAATGGAGTAAATTTGAAGTACTGTGGCTATCCTCCAACGTAAGACTTTTACGTGACAGCTTAACAAGATACGAACCGAGTTTGTCCTCGTAATTGTCTATTAACTCCTCGTGTTCTCTTATATCGGCACATACTTTCTCATCAAATTTTGAAAGCAAGTTTATTGATTGAAGTACACTCTTTTGAGCTGTTTGCGCCATTTCAACCGTAAGGTCTTTGCAGCGTGCTATGGCAATTGACGGTGTAGATAAAAGTCTTTCGTCAACAAGCTCTGTTTTTTCTGCCGTTTCACTGTCTTTAATAACAAATTTTGCGATTTTTTCAAGCCGTTTTGTAAACGGCAAAAGAAGTGCGGTTGTAACAATGTTAAACACACTGTGCACAAAAGCAATTCCTACAGGATTTATGCTATCGTTTGTAAACGAAAAATCCAAAAAAGCATTTGCGGTATAAAAAATAACCAACAAAACAATTGTTCCTATAAGGTTAAAACTTATGTGTACAACAGATACTCTTTTTGCATTTTTGTTTACGCCTATACTCGATATAAGCGCCGTTACGCAAGTACCTATATTTTGACCCATAATAATGGGTATTGCCATTGCATACGATATACTTCCCGTAAGCGAGAGTGCCTGCAAAATACCTACCGACGCGGCTGAACTTTGAATAATACCCGTAAATACCGCACCCACAGCAACACCCAAAACCGGGTTTGTAAATGCAGTTAAAAGTCCTGCAAACGCAGGGCTGTCTGCAAGCGGGCTTACTGCGTCACTCATAAGCTGCATACCGTACATAAGCACCGAAAATCCTATCATTATTTTACCTATATCTTTTTTCTTTGAAGTACCTGAAAGCATTATGAGTACAATACCTATAAATGCCACAACAGGCGAAAAAGCTTCAGGCTTTAAAAGATTAACAAATATATTATCGCTTTGTATACCTGTAAGGCTCAAAATCCACGCAGTTAATGTGGTACCGATATTCGACCCCATTATAACGCCTATGGTCTGCCCCAATGTCATAATACCCGAGTTTACAAGGCCTACAAGCATAACCGTCATTGCCGATGACGACTGAATGGCAACGGTTATTGCCGCACCGAGCAAAAGACTTTTATACGGATTGGATGTCATTTTTTTTAGTGTGCTTTCAAGCTTTCCCCCGGCAACCTTTTCAAGTCCGCCCGACATAACGTTCATTCCGTATAAAAAGAATGCAAGTCCGCCAAACAATGTAAAAAAAGAAAAAATATTCATATGTTCCTCCGATTTAGTTCAGGCAAGCAGGTAACCATGCATTGATTTAAATTATGCACCGCATAACAACAAATGTTTTTTATGTTACATTTTGTTGAATTTTGCGTACAATGCCCCGCCCGATTTCCTTTTTGCCTTAACTTATGTGTTAAAAATTTTGTAAAATATTATTTACTCATTTTTTATTTTACTATATTTTACAAAAATTTTAAACACATTTAGGTAAAATAATTGTTAAATCTATGTAAAGTTTTGTTCGAGAAAACATTCATTTCACGGCAATGTATATCTAACACCTATTGTTTAAACACCGCTGTAAGCCGAAAAACCGCCGTCAACGGGAACTACAACACCGTTTACAAAACCTGACGCTTTTTCGCACAAAAGCCATAATAGCGTACCGATAAGTTCTTCCTGCACTCCAAATCTGCCCATAGGAGTTTGTGATAAAATCTTTTTTGAGCGTTCGGTGTACTCGCCGTCTTTGTTAATAAGCAAATTG
>USKN01000150.1 GCA_900555295.1 uncultured Eubacteriales bacterium | reverse complement strand
AAAATTTAAAAAAGTCGATAAAATTCCAATAAAACAGCATAAATATTATTAAAAATATTCAGCCTGCTTGAGGAGGATGTATGTTGGATAATGTACTTGTTGTTTTCGCATCGCTAACAACTGCCAACAGGATAAAAAGTATGCTGGAAAAGCGTTATTCCATTCCGAGTACCGTAATTCAAACACCAAAGGCGATACCGGTTAAAAGCTGCAGTTATTGTTTGAGAATTAAGCAACAGTATTTGCATACTTCGTGGAATATGATTAAAAATGCTGATGTTTACACAAAAGGCGTATTTAAAGAAAGCGATTATTCCAAAATATTGTAAGAGGCGGTTTTAATTATGGTTTATTTAGACAACAGCGCAACAAGCTGGCCAAAACCCAACAGAGTGTACAGAGCAATGTATGATTTTATGAGAACAAGCGCCGCAAATCCCGGAAGAAGCGGACACCGTATGGCTGTAAAGTCGTCGGAAACGGTGTATAAATGCCGAGAAATTATATCGGATATGTTTAATGTTGCAAATCCCGGTAATGTTATTTTTACGGTTAATACAACGTATGCGCTTAATACGGCAATTAAGGGAGTATTAAAAGAGGGCGATCATGCGGTATGTACCTGTATGGAACATAACTCGGTTTTACGTCCCCTTGAAAGTTTAAAAGTGCGCGGCATAATAACATACGATACGGTAAAGGCAGACAGTACGGGATATGTTTCGCCGTCGGATATTGAAAACGCAATACGCGGTAACACAAGATGTGTAATTGTAAATCACGTATCAAATGTTTGCGGTACAATTCAGTCTATAGCCGAAATAGGTAGAATTTGCAAAAAACACAAAGTATACTTTATTGTTGACGGCGCGCAAAGCGGAGGAATTTTGCCGATTGATATGGTAAAAAACAGTATAAGTATGCTTGCCCTTGCGGGACACAAAGGGCTTATGGGACCTATGGGCACGGGAATACTTTGCATTGCCGACGGTTTAATGCCTCAAACATTTTGTGAGGGAGGAACGGGGAGTTATTCAAAAGATTTAATTCAACCGCAGGAACTTCCCGACCGCTTTGAAGCCGGAACTCTTAATGCGGTTGGCATTTGCGGTTTGCTTGAGGGATTAAAATATATCAGTGTTGTGGGAACGGATAATATATATGCGCACGAAATGGGGCTTGCCAAACGCTTTATTACAGGTCTTAACAACATTAAAAGGGTTAAAATCTACGGTATAAACGGATTTGAAAACCGTACGGGTGTTGTTGCGGTTAATATAGACGGCGTGGATTGTATAAATGCCGCACAGCAGTTAAATGATAAGTATTCGATTGCCGTACGCTCGGGATACCATTGCGCATATCCGGCGCATATGGCAATAGGAAGCGGCGACGGCGGCGCAATAAGGTTTTCATTTGGAGCATTTAATACCGTTGACGATGTAAACAGAGCGCTGTTTGCAATAAATCATATCACGTGAGTTAATGCGAAAATTAATTTGACTTAATTGCCCGTAAATGGTATTATATTTACGGGTGATTTTTTTATGAATATAAAAATTATATGCGTGGGCAAACTTAAAGAAAAGTATTTAAAAGATGGAATTGCTGAATATGTTAAACGAATTAAAAGATTTGCAGATGTTAAAATAATTGAAAATGCCGATGAGCCAATACCCGATAAACCCTCTCAAGCACAGGAAAAACTTGTATTAAAGTGCGAGGGCGAACGTATAAAAAAGCATATTATGCCGAGAGATTATGTTATTTCGCTGTGTGTTGAGGGCAAGCAAATGCAGAGCGAGGAATTTGCAAAATGTATTTCAAACATAACCGTTGACGGTTACAGTACAATTGATTTTATAATAGGCGGCTCACTCGGTATTTGTGATGAAATAAAATCTTTAAGCAATTTAAAGCTCGGATTTTCAAAAATGACTTTTCCGCACCAACTTATGAGGCTCATTTTAACCGAACAGGTATACAGAGCTTTTAAAATTAATGCAAACGAAGAATACCATAAATAATATATTATAAATGGGAGTGTAACACACCTTGCTGCGGTATTGTCGATTTTGGCGGGATATAAATGCAACAAAAAAAAGCGCTTTGTCTGCCCAAACAGTCATCATTTTACATAATTCTTTGCCAAAACCCATTAAATGTGTAGACATTAAGGCAAAAATGTGGTATATTATTATAGAAATACATAAAGTGAGGCGTAATGAATTATGAAAACAAAAAAATTGGTATTATGTTCGCTTTTTATGGCGATAATTTGTGTGTCAACGCTCGTAATTCAGGTTCCGTCACCTATGAACGGTTATGTTAACCTGGGTGATGTTTTTGTTCTTCTTGCAGCTTGGATTATGGGACCTTTATACGGTCTTACTGCGGCGGGTATAGGCTCTATGCTTGCAGATATAATTACAGGTTACGCATATTATGCTCCGGCAACGCTTATTATTAAAGCACTTGTGGCATGCGTGGCGGCATTTATTGTATCCGGTGCATTAAAAAATGTAAAATTAAATTTTTTGCACTATCTTACGGCAGGTCTTGCAAGTGAGATTATAATGGTTTTGGGATATTTTGCTTATGCGGGAATTATTTTAAAAAACGGTCTTGCGGCGGCATCGAGCATACCGGGAAATATAGTACAGGCTGTTGTATGTACTTTAATTGCGTCATGGGTTATTGTATTGCTTAAAAAATACAAAATTACAGATAAAATATCAGAGTAAATCTGTTGGAAGGTTATGATTGTAAATGGAATATAGCAAAGAAAAAATATGCAGCGAATGTCTTAACACAATTAAAGAAGCGGTTGAAAAATCACATATAAAAAAGGGCGGTATTTTTGTTGTGGGATGTTCTACAAGTGAAATACTCGGCAACCGTCTCGGCACAAATTCCGCACCCGAAATAGGTGAAGCCGTTTTTGAAACAATAAACAATTATTTAGCACAAAACGGTATATTTCTTGCCGCTCAATGCTGTGAGCATTTAAACCGTGCAATTATAATTGAAAGTGAGGCGGCAAAGTGCCTTGAAAAGGTAAATGTTGTGCCGCAGCCAAAAGCAGGCGGCTCTTTTGCCACGGCGGCATATAAAGGGTTTAAAAATCCTGTTGCCGTTGAGTTTATAAAAGCCGATGCGGGTATTGATATCGGCTGTACGCTTATAGGTATGCATATAAAGCACGTAGCGGTTCCAATGAGGCTCAATAATAATAAAATAGGCGAGGCAATTGTTTCGGCTGCTCGTACAAGGCCAAAATTTATAGGCGGAGAAAGAGCAATTTACGATAAAAACAATATGTAAAATATAAAAATTGTTACGGAGGCATAAAATGGAAAAAGTATTTGAATTACTAAACAGTCAGGACAGCACGATTGCTGAAATGATGCAAAGAGAACTTGACAGACAAAGACAAAACATTGAACTTATTGCAAGTGAAAATATTGTAAGCCCGGCAGTTATGGCGGCAATGGGAAGCATACTTACAAATAAGTATGCCGAAGGATATCCCGGACACAGATATTACGGCGGCTGTCAATTTGTAGACGAAATTGAACAGCTTGCAATTGACAGAGCGTGTGAGTTGTTTGGCGCAAAATTTGCAAATGTTCAGCCGCACAGCGGAGCGCAGGCAAACACCGCAGTGTATTTTGCACTTTTAAACCCGGGCGACAAAGTAATGGGTATGGATTTGTCGCAGGGCGGACACTTAACGCACGGCAGTCCCGTTAATTTAAGCGGTAAATATTACGATTTTGTAAGCTACGGTGTAAATTGCGACGGATATATAGATTATGATTTACTTGCCGAAAAAGCAGCTGAAGTTAAACCAAAGCTTATTGTTGCCGGTGCGTCCGCATATCCGAGAGCTATAAAGTTTGACATACTTCAAAAAATTGCACACGACGTGGGTGCATATTTAATGGTTGATATGGCGCATATTGCAGGTCTTGTTGCGGGCGGTGTTCATATGTCGCCTATGCCTTATGCCGATATTGTAACTACAACAACGCATAAAACATTAAGAGGCCCAAGAGGCGGACTTATTCTTACAAATAATGAAGATTTGGCAAAGAAAATTAATAAAGCCGTATTCCCCGGTATTCAGGGCGGTCCTCTTGAACACGTAATTGCGGCAAAGGCTGTATGTTTCGGCGAGGCGCTTAAACCCGAATTTAAAACATATGCGCAAAACATTGTAAACAATGCAAAGGTTCTTGCTGACGGACTTATTTCAAATAACGTAAAACTTGTATCGGGAGGAACAGATAACCATCTTATGCTTGTAGATTTAACCGATATGGAGGTTACAGGAAAGGAACTTGAAACCCGTCTTGACGAGGTTCGTATTACGGCAAATAAAAATACCGTTCCAAACGAAAAGAGAAGTCCGTTTGTAACAAGCGGATTAAGAATAGGTACCCCGGCGGTTACAACGCGCGGTATGGGCGAAAACGAAATGAAAATTATTGCCGAATGTATTGCGGATTGTGTTTTTGATTTTGACGCAAAAAAAGAAAGCGTTGCAAAAAAAGTAAAGGACATAACCGACAAATTTCCGCTTTACGTATAATAATTTATAAAAACAGCGTGCTACAAAACTATTGTATTTTGCGGCACGCTGTTTGTGCTTTATACTTCAAAATAATCTTTTATTTCATCAATATG
>USKN01000149.1 GCA_900555295.1 uncultured Eubacteriales bacterium | reverse complement strand
CGAAGAAAAGGCTGATTTTTCAGCGTTTTGAGCGTGTTCGGATATTGCAACATCTACCTAAGAAATTCGCTTATTTTATTGTTCCAACAATCCGCTAATCTTTCAATACTCCAAGCGGCATTTGCAGGGCTTGTTGAGGGTAAATATTCCGCCTCAATTTTGGTTTGCGGAACTATAAGCTGTTTGTAATATTTTTCCGATGCCTTACCGTTTACAAATATCTTTTTAATATCGGCGCAATTTAAAATGCGTGATATATCGTTTGCCGTTACATCTTTTATTGAGCTGTCGGAACTTCCGCATATGGTGCAAGACTTAATCGAATCCCATAACGCAATTCGGTTTTGGTACAAAAATTCCTTCTTTTGCTGTATTGTTTGCGGCACTTCACAATTGCACACCAATGACATTACACGCCAGAATCTGTTTTGAGGGTGTCCGTAAAAAAATGACTGTTCACGTGATTTAACCGACGGAAAACTGCCGAGTATCAAAATACGCGAATTTTTGTTATATAACGGCTCAAACGGATGTTTAAGCGTTTGGGCATTGTCTTTTGCTTTCATAACATACCTCCCATACAGCAATGGACTGCCTTTTTACAGCAGTCCATAAGTATTTTTTTAATCTTTTTTTGGTAATTTAATTTCAATATGAACATCATCAAGCTGTTTTTTATCAACATACGACGGTGCGTCCATCATTACATCCTGTGCATTTTTGTTCATTGGGAACGGTATAATTTCTCTTATACTGTCCTCGCCCGCCAAAATCATAACCATTCTGTCAACACCCGGTGCAATACCTGCGTGCGGGGGCGCACCGTAACAAAATGCGTTGTACATTGCGGGGAACTTTGCCTTTACGTCTTCTTCGCCAAGACCCACAAGTTCAAATGCTTTAACCATAATTTCGGGGTCGTGGTTACGAACGGCACCCGACGAAAGCTCAATTCCGTTACATACCAAATCATATTGATATGCATTAAGCGAAAGTGCCTTATTTTCATCTTTTTCCGCCTCAATCAATGCATCAAGTCCGCCCTGCGGCATAGAAAACGGATTGTGACAAAACTCAAGCTTACCCGATTCCTCTCCTATTTCGTACATAGGAAAATCCACAATCCAGCAAAATTCGTATTTTTCTCTGTCAATGTGGTTTTCAAGTGCATTACCCAACATTTTTCTTATAACACCGGCTGTTTTTTGAGCGGCAAGTTTTTTGCCCGCACATACGCATACAAGTGTATTGGGTTCAAGGTTAAGAGCGTCTGTAAGTTTATCCTTAAGCGGTGACACAAACTTTGATATACCTCCGGCAATTTCACCGTTTTCATCGGTCTTAAACCAATATGCTTTATTTCCGCTTTGTATTTCAACATCAGAGCAAATTTTGTCAATAAATTTACGCGATTTGTCAAATCCGTTAGCAGCAACCGCTTTTACAGTATTTCCCGCAAACGGTTCAAAACCGCAATCCGATACTATATCGGTAATATCATCAACGGTTAAATCTATTCTCAAATCAGGTTTATCGGAACCGTATTTTTCCATAGCTTCTTTATATGCAATGCGTTTAAACGGCGCTTTTGAAGCAACGTTGTAATTGCCGTATTTTGCAAAAATCGGCGGCAAAACATCTTCAATTACGGCAAATACATCTTCCTGTGATGCAAATGCCATTTCCATATCAAGCTGATAAAACTCACCGGGCGAACGGTCGGCACGTGCGTCCTCATCTCTAAAGCAGGGCGCTACCTGAAAATATCTGTCAAATCCCGATGTCATAAGCAATTGTTTAAATTGCTGCGGAGCTTGCGGGAGTGCATAAAATTTGCCCGGATGATTTCTTGACGGAACAAGATAATCTCTTGCACCCTCGGGTGATGAGCTTGTAAGTATGGGTGTGGTTATTTCTAAAAATCCGTGTTCCGTCATACTTTGACGCAATGCCGAAACAACATTGCATCTGAGTACAATTCTGTCTTTAACGGCAGGATTTCTTAAATCAAGATATCTGTATTTAAGACGCGTTTCCTCGTTTGCGTCTTTTGAATGATTAATTTCAAAAGGCAATTCGTTATATCTGCATTTTCCGAGTATTTCAATTTTTTCGGGAACAACTTCTATTTCGCCCGTAGCAATGTTTTTGTTTTTGCTTGAACGTTCCCTTACCGTACCGCTTATTGAAACGGTTGACTCACAATTAACTCCGTTTAATTGCGCCATCATATCCTCGGTTTCAATAACCGCCTGTGTTGTGCCGTAAAAATCGCGAATTACCAAAAACGCAAGGTTTTTGCTTACCTTTCTTATATTTTCAAGCCAGCCGACTATGGTTACACTCTTTCCGACATCGGCTAACCTTAATTCATTACAATTATGTGTTCGTGATTGAAACATTGCTTTTACCTGTCCTTCGTTATAAAATTTTACATAGTAACATTTGCTTCGTATAGTATAGCATATTTATTCAATAAAGTCAAATGTAATAATTCATCAATTGCAAAAACAATAAAAACTTTTTTTGCGGCCGTCTTTATGTATTTTTAAATTTAAGCGGATTTTAATTCGTCCGATTTATAAATTAATTTTAAAAATACGGGCGTAAGTATTGATGAAACAATAATAAGCAAAATTACGGGTGTAAAATAAACAGGGTTTAAAAGTCCCACTGCCAAACCTTTTTGTGCAACAACAAGCGCAACCTCTCCCCTTGTCATCATTCCGACGCCGACTTTTAAACTGTCGCTCCCGTTTTTGCCCCATATACGCGATAAAAGTCCGCAGCCTATAATTTTTGCAACAAGTCCCACAATAACAAAACATACGGCAAACAATATTATTGATGCCGATATATCGGTAAGGTCGGTTTTTAAACCTATTCCCGCAAAAAATACGGGTCCGAACAGCATATATGAATTAATTGTAATTTTTCGGTCTATATATTCAGCATCGTCTATACTGCAAAGTATTACCCCTGCCGCAAAGGCTCCCGTAATATCTGCAACACCGAAATATTTTTCGGCAACGTACGAAAGTCCAAAGCACATTGCAAGTCCCAAAATAGGTATTCTTTGTCTGTGACCGTATCTTGCGTCGAGAACATTAAATATTTTATACACAATAAATCCCATACCGCCGGCAAATACAAAAAACAACGAACTGCGCACAATAACGTCTAATATGCCCGCGTCGCCTTTTCCGCTTCCCATACCTATTACAATTGTAAGCACTATAATTCCTATTACATCATCTATTATGGCGGCGCTTACAATTGCCGTTCCGAGTTCCGTTTTAAGCTTTCCGAGTTCCGCAAGTGTTTTAACCGTAATGCTTACGCTTGTTGCGGCAAGTATTGTGCCTATAAAAACAGCTTTATAAAAATGAGGTGTTCCTATCGCCGCAAACCCGTAAAAACACATATATAAAACCGTACCCAACACCAACGGTACAAACACTCCGTTTACGGCAATCGCGCAGGCAAACGGGCCTGTTTTAACAAGGTTTTTAAGATTTGTGCCAAGCCCTGCCGAAAACATAAGAAGTATAACACCTATTTCGGCAATTTGTGTTAAAAAGTCTGTTTGCTGAACAATACCCAAAATACTCGGTCCTATTATAAGACCTGCCAAAATTTCACCCACAACCTGCGGAACGTTTATTTTTCTTGCAAGTATCCCCATAATTTTTGCGGCAACTATAATTATTGCCAAATCTTTAAAAATATCATATGTTTGCATCGTAATAGATATCTCCCGACTGTTTTTTATTATTTGTAAAAGTGTTTTAAACTATATAAATTTATACTTAGTAACCGTATCGTATTTTTCGTCCTTTTTAAGAACAGGCGACGGAAAATACGGAAATCTCATAGCATTCGGAAAAAGCTGTGTTTCAAGACACACACCGCCGTGTACAGGATACACCGCTCCGCCTTTGCAAACGCGCGTATCGTCTATTGCATTTCCGCTGTATATCTGCACACCCGGCAGATCGGTATATGCTTGCATTACTATTCCCGTTTTATCGCCCGTAAGCTCGGCAAATTTTCGCATACCCATACCGTCAATAACAAAATTGTGGTCGTATCCGCCAAACATTTTAATTTGCTCACTGTCCGAGTTAAAAGCCTCCGACAGTTTTTTGCCTTTTCTTAAATCAAACGCCGTTCCCTCAACCGAAAGAATTTCGCCGTACGGCATACATTCATCGGTATTTGGAGTAAAGAACGAGCAATCCATTTTAAGCGTATGCCCGTCTACCGTTCCGCTGTTGTGTCCGTTAAGATTAAAATAGCTGTGATTTGTCATATTAAGTATTGTATCTTGATCGGTTATTCCCTCGTAGTGTATTTCAAGAGCATTATCGGCTTTAAGCGTATATGTAACAATTACTTTAACTTCGCCCGGAAAGCCTTCATCGCCGTCGGGACTTACAAGACTTAACAATAAAGCAGGTTCATCACCGTCTGACATTTCAAAATCCCAAACTTTTTTGTCAAAACCTGTTTTACCGCCGTGCAGATTATTTCGGCCGTTATTTTGATAAAGTTTATATGTTTTTCCGTTAAGTTCAAATTCAGCATTTTCTATTCTGTTTGAATTACTCATGCAGGACGATGAGGTGGGAAAACGTCAGAAACTTATTCAGGGGTTAAAACTTTATTACCCGGAGATTCCACAGAACATGACAGAAGCGGTCGAGAAAATGATCTGGTTTTACAGATGCGGCAGA
>USKN01000148.1 GCA_900555295.1 uncultured Eubacteriales bacterium | reverse complement strand
AAAATAGGCGACAGGAGCAAGGGTGTTGTAATATACATAAGAGGCGGCTCTTACGATATGTCGGACGGACTTGTAATACCCGAAAGCGTATCGGGTGTTGACGGGAAACCCGTTATAATATCAAATTACAACAACGAAAAGGTTAATTTTATAGGCGGTATATCGGTTGCGGGCAATAATTTAAAAATTGCCGACGACGAAAAATCACGTAAAAAGTTGCCCGAAAGTGTACAGGGTAAAATTTACAGCGTTAATTTAAATGATTTGGGCATTACCGATTACGGTACAATAGACGAGTCGGGCCCTCCGAAACTTTTGGCGGACGGAGTTGAATATACGCTTGCACGTTACCCAAATGCAACAAACATCGGTATGAAAAAGTATGAGGGTGCCGACGGCGAAAATGGTGTTATAAGAACGGGTCCCATAACCGATTCGGGGTCAGAACTCGGCCCCCCAACGGGCGACACGGGAGAGGGTTTTGAATTTACAATATCCGACACACGCCCGTTTGAATGGGAAAATACCGGCGATATATGGATGTACGGTTCGTGGTATGCCGAGTGGCTTAAAGAATACGTAAACGTGCGTTCGTTTAACAAAGACAAAATGTCGGTATCCACAATTCAGCATACAAAATACGGTTCAAAGTATGCAAAAGACGCCGAGCATTACTACTTTAACGTAATGGAGGAGCTTGACTCCCCGGGTGAATGGTATATTGACAGACAAACGGGTATGCTTTATATTTACCCCATAGGCGATAATTTAAATGAACTCAATATATCAATTACCACAAGCAAAAAAGATATTTTAACATTTGAAAACTGCCAAAACGTTGTATTAAACGGTATAACGGTAGAAAGCGGCGGTAATAACGGCATTAAAATTCAAGGTAAAAGAAACATTGTACAAAATTGTGAAATTTATGATGTTGTTAATTTTGGAGTATTAATGTATTCCGCAAACTGCGGTGTTATATCTTCCACAATTGCAAGAACAGGTAATTTTGCGATAGATATTCATATGCGAAGCGACGCAAGGGGTGTAAACGAAACAAGCTATTTAACCCCCACACGAAACTTTGTTCAAAACTGCTACATATACAATGTATTGCGCGGTGTTTACAATTCGGGCGGTGTGCAAAACATTATTTCGCACAACTGCGTTATGAACACCCGTGCAATGGGTATAAACATTGGTTCGGGCAACGAAACCATTGTTGAATACAACGAAGTTGAGGGCGGACCTAACGTAAACTACGACTCCGCACAGCTTTATGTAAACGGTAATGGTATGAGTAAAGGTACGGTTGTAAGGTACAACTATTTCCACGACTCGCTTGTAAACGAAAAAGACTCCGACCATACGCACTGTATGTATTTTGACGACAGGTCGAGCGGCTGTTACGCTTACGGCAATATATTAAAAGGCGGCGGACTTTTCAGCCACGGCGGAAGCGACAATGTATTTGAAAATAATATAATAGTTGACGTTCAGCCAAATCAGCTTGTTTTGGCAAACTCCGCAAACTATTATCTGCGTTCGGAAGACCGCTGGGCAGGCTGGGTTGTAAAATCGGGCTCTGTATGGCACGGTGTTACACGTTCAAGCAGTATATACAATCAGGCTTGGTGGTCGCGCTACCCTGATTTTTACGATTGGGCGGTAGACTTAAACAAGCATCAAATTAATTACGAGTCCGAAAATCACGTTCGTGACGAGCTTGAAGATTATTTGCGTATGCCGAGGTACACTGTAATTAAAGACAATATTATGGTAAATACCGACGATTATACAAAGAAAAAACCCGAAGTTGAGTATGAGGTGGAATACACCGACAATATTATGTATAAAACAGACCCGGGTTTTGTTGATTACAAAAATCAGGTATATGATTTAAAAGAGGACTCAAAAATATATAAAGACTGCCCCGGCTTTACAACATTGCCAAAGCAGAGCAAAATGGGAGTAATAATAGATGATGAGCTTTTAACAAAAGTTCCGTCAATGAATGATGTAATGCCTATTACACCCGAAAACAACGAGCAATCGAAAGTACTTAATACAAATATTATACTTAAATGGACTCAATCGTTCGGCTCTAACGGATATATAGTTGAAGTTGCCGGCGACAATGAATTTAAAAACATTGTTTACACAACCAAAACGGCACATCCGCAGGCAGAAGTGCCCGAGCTTGAATACGGCAAAACATACTATTGGAAAGTTACTCCGTATACAAAGGCACAGTGTATGAACAAAGAAGTAAACACAATGAAAACGGCACAGTTTACAACATACACATTAAACGAGGCATATAAATACCTTGTTCCCGATACATACAACTTTGAGCAGGCAATTAAAGACGCAAAAGACTTTAACAATTCGTTTTATGAAGAAAACGAGGTTGAAGGCGAGCCGGGAGCATACAAACAGGGTACAAAAGAAAAAATCAATCAGTGCATTTTACTTGGCGAAAAAGCGGTTCAAACCGAAAAGTTGCAGGCACGTCTCGATATTAAGCAAAACCAAATGAAGCAGGATATTATAAAAATATTGACCGACAATGCAATAGAATATTCGCGCAGCATAACGGAATTTGACGGCAAAGATTGGCTTAACTCAAATCAGCTTAAATCAACGGTAAGTTTTGCGGAGGATAAATCGAGCCTTACAGTTTCGTCATCGGCAAACTTTATAATGTACTACAACAAAACCCTTTCGCCTAAAGAAGAAAATAACATTGCGGTTAAATACGAACAGCTTAACAATTGGACAGCAATATGTATTAAGCAGACTGAGGCGGGAGTATCGAGTCCTACACAGACAAACGGATACTTTGTTGTAATTAAAGCGGATTCGTTTGAACTTCAAAAAATACCTAAACGCGACGGTGCAAGCGACGCTATTATAGCAACGGCTGAAAACAATGGAAAAATCAAAGGCGGAGAATTTTACAACATTACCACACTTGCCGAAAATGTTGACGGCGGTGTAAAAATAGTATTTAAAGTAAACGGTGAAACGATATTTGATTACCTCGATACCGACAATCCGCTTTACGATTTGGGTTGCTTTGCATTTATGCATAATGCAGGTAACGGTTCTATGACGGTTACCGCACCTATTAATAAATGATGTATGTTAATATTGAGAGGACACGTCATATGAAATTTATATCAGCAATACTTACAGCAATAATTATAACCGTATCGGCAACAGCACCCGCTTTTGCCGATACAGAAGAAACAATAAGTGCATATATTGATGTTGACAGCAGTCAAAAAATTATATCGGTAAACGGCACGTCAACAGGCAAGTCAAAATCGGTACAGATTTATTTGTTAAGGGATGGCAAAAGTATTTCCGATATAAAAAATACCGTTAATATGCTAAACGAAGTATCGTATATGGGGCAGGCGCAAAAAGACGTAAACGGTTTGTTTCACGATGAATTTAAATATTCGGGCAACGCGGGCAATTACAAACTTTGCCTTAAATCGGGAAATGTATACAAAGAATACGCGTTCGACACAACCAAAACAACGGGAGGAAGTCAGCTTTATAGGTTAAAACAGCTTCCAACATCTTACGGTGCTTTGGATGCGCAAACGGTAAAAGAGCGTTATGAGGCGGCACGTGCCGAATTGGGAGATGAAATGCCTGTTGTACTTTCGGCAACGCCTGTAGGCGCAAGAGAGATTTTTGTATCAAAAGACGCCGACAAATCAATTGCAAACGGCAGTATAAATACACCGTTCTCATCTGTTGCCGACGCAATAAACTCACTCAGCGGAGCATATACCGACACTGTTATTTATTTAAGAGGCGGAGTATATTCGTACAGTGATTTCGGAGCACTTAAAAATATTGTATCCGATGAAAAAATGCCGCTTTACATATCGGCTTACAACAATGAAAAAGTAACGTTTAACGGCGGTAATGTAATAAAAGGCGATTTGTTTAAAAATATAAGCGATGAAAAAGCGCTTGAAACATTAAACCCCGACGCACGCAAAAAGGTAATGAGCATTAATTTAAAACAACTCGGCATTGACGACTACGGCACATTTACAACCGATTCAATACCAACACTTAGTGTGGACGGCGAAGATTACGACGTTGCTCGCTGGCCCAATGCGGACACAACGAGTATGAGAGAGTACTTGGGCGATGACGGCGAAAACGGTGTTATAGACTCGGGTCCCATTACAACGGGAGTGGGTTCCGTTGCGGGACCGCGCAGAGATGTAGGCAAGTACGGCGAAAAGGGTTTTGAAATATGTGTTGAAAACATACGTCCTTTCAGCTGGAAAAATACCGACAATATTTGGATGTATGGTTCATTTTACCAGGAATGGACAAAAGACCGTGTACGCATAAAGAGCTTAAATCCCGACAAGCGCAGTGTAAGAACATATACAGGTCAGTCGTGGGGAGCAATTTACGATACGGGTAACAAATTTTATTACTATAACATATTTGAAGAATTAGATTGCCCCGGCGAGTGGTTTTTGGATTATGCTACGGGTATGTTATATGTATATCCGTCAGCGGATTTAAAAGGCAAAGATGTAATACTTTCATCAAGTGCCGACGGAATTGCGGAATTAAGCAACTGCGTAAACGTTGTAATAAACGGTATTAATTTTGAAAAAGCGGGTAAAAGTGCAATTACAATGCAAAACTGCGAGGGCGTTGTGGTTCAAAATTGTGTTATTGACAGCTGCGGTTCA
>USKN01000147.1 GCA_900555295.1 uncultured Eubacteriales bacterium | reverse complement strand
TAACGTGTGACATATTGCACAAAAACAAGCATTAAAAATTTTGTAAAAATTTGCCGATTTAATATTCTACACAAAAACACACTTTGAACATTATGCATAACTAACAAATATTTTCTAATTTATTGACATTTAACTAAAAATACAATATAATAAAGGTAAAATATGATAACGTACACAATACACAGCATATTTTCAAACAATATAACTCTGCAATCAGTGGGTCAATCATATCAAAAGGAGAAGGGATAATATGGAAATCACAAGTATTAAAATCAAAAGATTTGCAACGGACGGAAAAATGAAGGCAATTGCGTCAATAACATTTGATGACTGCTTTGCGGTACACGACATAAAGGTTATTGAAAACAATGACAAAATTTTTGTAGCAATGCCAAACAAAAGATTAAAGGACGGCACATTTAAAGATGTTGCACACCCCATTAATTTTGAAGCAAGACAGTTTATTGAATCGGCTGTAATTGACGCATATAATAATGCACCCATTGACGAAGCCGAATAATAATTAATAATAATTTCTTGTACATAAAACGGCGCTGTTTTAATTGCAGTGCCGTTTTATTTTTAAAAATTACAAAAATTACATAAAATATGTGTAAAAAAGCTTGCAAGTTTAAATGTTTTGTTATATAATATATAAGTTAGAGAATAAATAAGTGAGGTACATACATATGAGATTATCAAAATACTTACTTCCCACATTAAGGCAAGTGCCTGCGGAAGCGGAAATACCAAGCCATCAGCTTATGCTGCGTGCGGGATTAATACGAAAGCTTGCATCCGGCGTTTATTCGTTTTTACCGCTCGGATTGAAAACACTTAAAAATATTGAACAAATAATCCGTGACGGAATGGACGAACACGATGCAATAGAACTTCTTATGAGCGCCGTTTTGCCCAGAGAGTATTACGAACCGTCGGGAAGATGGGAACGTTTTGGTCCTGAAATGTTTAGACTCAAAGACAGAAACGACCGTGATTTTTGTCTTGGACCGACACACGAAGAAATTTTTACCGATACGGTAAAAAATACTATTCGCTCGTATAAACAACTTCCTGTAAATTTGTATCAAATACAAACCAAATACCGTGATGAACGCCGTCCGCGTTTTGGTGTAATAAGAAGCCGCGAGTTTATAATGAAAGACGCATACAGCTTTGACAGAGATGAACAGGGTTTGGATATTTCATATAAAAATATGTATGACGCATACAGAGAAATATTTGACAGAATGAAACTCAATTACCTTATTGTTGACGCAGACAGCGGAGCAATGGGCGGTTCGGGTTCACAGGAATTTATGGTTAAATCCGAAATCGGTGAAGATGTAATTGCGCACTGCAAGTGCGGATATTGCGCTAATATTGAAAAGGCAGAATGTGTGCCTCAAAAAAATACCGATACAAGCGAATTAAAACCTATGAATAAAATATATACTCCCAATTCCAAAACAATTGAAGAGTTAACCGATTATCTTAACACAACACCAAAGAAATTTGCCAAAACAATTATATACAATGCCGACGGTAATTTAGTTGCGGTAATGGTACGAGGCGACAGAGAAATTAACGAAACAAAGCTTGCAAACTTTCTCGGTGCAAACGAAATTGAACTTGCATCTAACGACGATGTTATGCGCGTAACCAATGCCAAAGTAGGTTTTGCGGGTCCCATAGGCATCAATGCCGATGTAATTGCAGACGCGGAGATTGCCGAAATGACAAATATGGTTGTGGGCGCAAACGAAACAGACTATCATTTTGAAAACGTTAATATAAACCGCGACTTTAAACCTGTTAAAATAGGCGATTTCAGAAATATTGAACAAGATGATATATGCCCCAAATGCGGAGGAAAAATAGACCTTTGCAGAGGTATAGAAGTGGGACACATATTTAAGCTCGGAACAAAATACTCAAAAGCGCTCAATTGCACTTATCTTGATGAAAATGGAAAAGAGCAAATACCTATTATGGGCTGTTACGGTATAGGTGTTACAAGATGTATGGCGGCAATTATAGAGCAAAACTGCGATGAATCTGGTATTGTGTGGCCTATGAGCGTTGCTCCGTACAAAGTAATAGTTGTGCCCGTTAATTCGGCTGATGAAACACAGGTAAAACTTGCCGAGGATATATATAAACAATTAACCGACAATGGCATAGACACAATAATAGATGACAGACAGGAACGCGCCGGAGTAAAATTTAAAGATGCCGACCTTATAGGAATACCCGTAAGAATAAACGTCGGCAAAAAAGCCTGCGACAATACGGTTGAATTTGTTATACGAAAAGGCGGAGAAATGACCGAAATGACAGCCAAAGACGCAGTAAAAAAAGCAACAGAACTTGCATTGGATATTAAATAGAAAGGCAGAGAAAAAATGGAAAGCAAAAAAATAAGAACACGATTTGCACCAAGCCCTACCGGATATATGCATATCGGTAATTTAAGAACAGCATTATACGCATATCTTTTAACCAAACACAGCGGCGGAGATTTTATTTTAAGAATAGAAGATACCGACCAGGAAAGATATGTTGACGGTGCGGTTGACCTTATATACAAAACATTAAAAGAAACAAATATTATTCACGATGAAGGCCCCGATGTGGGAGGTCCCTGCGGTCCGTATATTCAAAGCGAAAGACGCGGCATTTATAAAGAATATGCCGAAAAACTTGTAGAACTCGGCAGTGCGTATTATTGTTTCTGCGACAAATGCCGCCTTGACAAACTTAAAGAAGAACAAACCGCAAAAAAACAGCCCGCAAAATATGACGGATATTGCAGAAGTCTTTCAAAAGAAGAAATTCAGGAAAAGCTTGACGCAAAAGTACCGTATGTTATAAGACAAAAAATTCCTTCAAACGGAACAACAACATTTAAAGATGAAATATTCGGTAAAATAACGGTTGAAAACTCAACGCTTGACGATAATGTCCTCCTTAAATCGGACGGATTGCCAACATATAACTTTGCGAATGTTATAGACGACCATCTTATGGGAATAACACACGTAATAAGAGGCAACGAGTATCTTTCAAGCACACCCAAATACAATCTTTTGTATAAATCGTTCGGTTGGGAAATACCAACATATATACACGTATGCCCCGTAATGAAAGACGCTCACAAAAAACTCTCAAAACGTGAGGGCGACGCATCATACGAAGATTTTATAAACAAGGGATATTTAAAAGACGCTGTTTTAAATTATGTTGCACTTTTGGGCTGGAGTCCCGGAGGCGACAAAGAAATATTTACAATGGACGAGCTTATTAAAGCTTTTACAATTGACGGTATAAGTAAGTCTCCGGCAATATTTGACGTTAAAAAGCTCAATTGGATGAACGGTGAATATATACGTATGATGACATTGGACGAATTTACCGAAAAAGCTATGCCCTATTATAAGCAAGCCATAAAATCCAAAAACATTGACTATAAATATCTTTCGTCTCTTATGCACGACAGAACGGAAGTATTTAGCGAAATACCGGCAGCAATTGACTTTATAGACGAACTTTGCGAATATTCAACGGATTTATATACTCACAAAAAAATGAAAACAAACCCCGAAAATTCGCTCGAGTCGTTAAAGGAGCTTTTACCTGTTTTGGAACAAATTGACGATTGGACATTGGATACAATACACACAAAAGTTTTTGAGTTAATAGAAAAACTCGGTGTAAAAAACGGAATTATACTTTGGCCGCTTCGTGTTGCCGTAAGCGGTAAACCGTTTACTCCGGGCGGCGGTGTTGACCTTGCATACCTTTTGGGTAAAGAAAAAACCATTGACCGCGTTAAAAAAGGAATAGAGCTTTTATCGCAAAACTAGAAACACAAAATATTAAGGCTGCGGCAAAATGAAAAACACTTTTCGTTTTGTTACAGCCTTTTATGTCAAAATGAGGTGAATTTTACCGATATGTTTTTTTATATTATACTTAGCATTTTGTTTGCATCTTTTATTGCGGCAGACCAATTAACAAAATATATTGCCGTCACAAAGCTTATGCCGCTTGAAACGGTCCCCGTTATAAAAAACATTTTATCATTTACGTATGTAGAAAATTTCGGTGCCGCATTCGGTATAATGCAGCACAAAAAAATTGTACTTTTGGTTATAACTTTTTTAATAGTGGCAGTGTTTGTTATATATACAATAAAAACAAAAAACAAAAACAAAATGTACCTTATAAGCTTGTGCCTTATATTAAGCGGAGCTGTGGGTAATTTAATCGACAGAATATCACGCGGTTATGTTGTGGATATGATACAAGTGCTTTTTATAGATTTTCCCGTATTTAACGTAGCCGATTGCTGTGTCGTTACAGGCGCTGTATTATTATGTATATACGTACTGCTTAAAAAAGAATAAAAGGAATAAAAAAATGGATTTGAATGAACAAATATACGAATACGAATGTGATAAAGCAGGAGAAAGAATTGATAAGTTTATAAATATTGACGGCGTAACACGTGCCCGTTTAAAAAAACTTATAGAAGACGGCTGTTTAACCGTTAATGGGCAAATTGTCAGCAAAACAAATTACAAAACAAAATGCGGTGATAAGTTGGTTTTAAAAATACCCGCGCCCGAAGAACTTAACATATGCGCCGAAAACATTCCGCTTGATATTGTATACGAAGATGACAGCGTAATTGTGGTAAATAAACCGCAGGGAATGGTGGTGCACCCGGCCTGCGGAAATTACAGCGGCACGCTTGTAAACGCTCTT
>USKN01000146.1 GCA_900555295.1 uncultured Eubacteriales bacterium | reverse complement strand
TTATATTGACAGATGTTCGCTTGAGTGCTTAAAAAACAAAGCATACTCAACGCAAAATTCATTTATAATCGATTATGCCGAAACGGTTATTGCAATATATAATATAAAAAGTGCATTACGCATAGCGCATAACGGCGGTAAATCCGAAAATCTATCCGATATATTTGCGGAATGTATAAAAACGGATATTGACGTATTAAAAAATAAGTGCGGTAAATCGGTTAATGAAGTTACGGCATATGTTGAACAAACAGATTTTAAAAATCTTGCCGCCGCATACAAAAAGTCATATGCCGAATTTGAAAAAGAGTGTACCGGTATAATAGATGATTTGTGCGGCAGAGCAAAATTTATTTCATTTGGAATTGAACCGCTTATTGCATATTACAGAGCGGTATACAATGAAATTATGAAAATAAGACTTATATTAAGCCAAAAAATGATTTCGGTTTAAAAACACTTTGAAAGGGGCTGAAAATATATGTATAAAATAGCAGTTATAGGTGATAAAAACAGCGTTATGGGTTTTGCCTCTCTTGGACTTGCAGTGTTTTATGCCGACAGCGAAGCAAGCGTCAGAGAAGTGTTTTTAAAACTTGATTTAAGCAAGTACGGTATAATATATATTACCGAAAAGGCCGCGTCTTTAATTCCCGATATAATAGAAAAATACCGTTTTGAAAGTATACCCGCTATTATTTTAATTCCCGGTGCAAACTCAAATACGGGAGCGGGATTGGCAGACGTTACAAAATCTGTTGAAAAAGCCGTGGGAAGTAATATTTTAAAGTAGGAGGGTAACACATTATGAGTACAGGTACAATTGTTAAGGTAAGCGGTCCGCTGGTTGTTGCCGAGGGAATGCGTGACGCAAATATGTTTGACGTTGTACGCGTGAGCGATAAAAAGCTTATAGGCGAAATTATAGAAATGCACGGTGACCGTGCAAGTATACAGGTTTATGAAGAAACATCGGGCTTGGGTACGGGCGAAAAAGTAGTATCAACGGGTGAGCCGTTAAGCGTTGAACTCGGACCGGGACTTATAGGGAGCATATTTGACGGTATACAGCGTCCCCTTGATGATATTATGGCTGTATGCGGAAACAATCTTGAAAGAGGTATTGAGGTTGCATCTCTTAAAAGAGATAAATTATGGCATTTTGAAGCGCTTTTAAATAAAGGTGATGTTGTTGAAAGCGGAGATATAATTGGAACGGTTAACGAAACCGACATTGTAAATCATAAAATAATGGTTCCAAACGGTGTAAAAGGCACAATTAAAGATATTAAAACAGGCGATTATCACGTAGATGATACGGTATGTACCGTTATTTGCGAAAGCGGAGAAAAAAAGCTTTCTCTTATGCAAAAATGGCCTGTAAGAAAGGGCAGACCTTTTGCTGAAAAGCTTTCCCCCGACAAGCCTTTAATTACGGGGCAAAGAGTAATAGATTGTATGTTCCCGATTGCAAAGGGCGGTGTTGCCGCAATTCCGGGACCTTTCGGCAGCGGTAAAACCGTAACACAGCATCAGCTTGCAAAATGGGCGGAGGCCGATATTGTTGTATATATTGGCTGCGGCGAGCGCGGAAACGAAATGACGGACGTTTTAAATGAGTTTCCTGAACTTATCGACCCGCATACGGGCAAATCGCTTATGGAGAGAACGGTATTGATTGCAAATACATCGGATATGCCCGTTGCCGCACGTGAGGCGTCTATTTATACGGGTATTACCATAGCGGAGTATTTTCGCGATATGGGTTACTCGGTTGCACTTATGGCAGATTCAACATCAAGATGGGCAGAGGCTTTGAGAGAAATGTCGGGCAGGCTTGAAGAAATGCCGGGTGAAGAAGGATACCCCGCATATTTGGGCAGCAGACTTGCACAGTTTTATGAACGTGCGGGGCGTGTTATATCTTTGGGCAGCAACGGCAGAGAGGGCGCACTTTCGGCAATAGGAGCCGTAAGCCCTCCGGGCGGTGATATATCGGAGCCTGTGTCACAGGCAACACTTCGAATTGTAAAAGTGTTTTGGGGGCTTGATTCAAACCTTGCGTATAAACGACACTTTCCCGCAATAAATTGGCTTACAAGCTATTCACTGTATCTTGACTTGCTTGAACCGTGGTTTAGTGATAATGTTGATAAAGATTGGATAAAACTGCGCGGCAGAATGATGGGACTTTTGCAGGATGAAGCAGAACTTGAAGAAATAGTTAAACTTGTAGGTATGGATGCCCTTTCGCCGGGTGACAGATTAAAAATGGAAACGGCGCGTTCCATAAGAGAAGATTTTCTGCATCAGCTTGCATTTCACGAAGTAGACACATATACAAGCTTAAAAAAACAGCTTTATATGATGAAACTTATTCTTGCATATTACGATATGTCACAGCAAGCTCTTTTAAAAAATGCATCAATTGAAAAAATTGTTAAATTGCCTGTAAGAGAAAAAATAGGACGTTTTAAATATATTCACGAAGATAACATTGACAGTGAATTTGAAAGTATTAATAATGAACTTGCTCGGGAAATATCCGATACCGTTGAAAAGGGGGATAACTGATGCCTAAAGAATATAAAACAATAGAAGAAATAGCCGGACCGCTTATGCTTGTTAAAAAGGTAAGCGGTGTAACATATAACGAATTGGGGGAGATTGAACTTTCAAACGGTGAAAAAAGACGTTGCCGTGTGCTTGAAGTTAATGAAGATAATGCGCTTGTACAGTTGTTTGAAAATTCAACGGGAATAAACCTTGCCGAAAGCAAAGTTCGATTTTTGGGCAAACAAATGGAATTACCCGTATCTCCCGATATGCTCGGACGTGTATTTGACGGACTTGGACGTCCCATTGACGGACAGCCCGATATAATACCGCAAATGCGTCTTGACGTAAACGGCAAACCTATGAATCCGGCGGCACGCAAATATCCGCAGGAGTTTATACAAACGGGAATTTCGGCAATAGACGGTTTAAACACTCTTGTACGTGGACAAAAATTGCCTATTTTTTCTGCTTCGGGGCTTCCTCACGCCCAGCTTGCGGCACAAATTGCACGTCAGGCTAAAGTACGCGGTGACGGTCAGCAGTTTGCGGTAGTATTTGCCGCAATGGGAATAACGTTTGAAGAATCTAATTATTTTGTAAATTCTTTTAAGGAAACAGGCGCTATAGACAGAACCGTTATGTTTGTTAATCTTGCGTCAGACCCTGCAATTGAGCGAATTGCAACGCCAAAAATGGCGCTTACCGCGGCAGAGTACCTTGCGTTTGAACAAAATGTGCACGTGCTTGTTATTTTAACCGACATAACCAACTATGCCGACGCATTGCGAGAGGTGTCGGCGGCACGAAAAGAAGTTCCGGGCAGAAGAGGATATCCGGGATATATGTATACCGACCTTGCCACAATTTATGAGCGTGCAGGCAGACAAAACGGCAAAGACGGAAGTATTACAATGATACCCATTCTGTCTATGCCCGAAGATGACAAAACTCATCCAATCCCCGACCTTACAGGGTATATAACCGAGGGGCAGATTATACTGTCAAGAGATTTATACAGAAAGGGCATTACTCCTCCAATTGACGTATTGCCGTCACTTTCGCGTCTTAAAGACAAAGGAATTGGCGAGGGCAAAACGCGTGCCGACCACAGCGGTACAATGAATCAGTTGTTTTCGGCATATGCACGTGGTAAAGAGGCAAAAGAGCTTATGGTTATTTTGGGTGAAGCGGCTCTTACCGATATCGATAAACTCTATGCAAAATTTGCCGATGAATTTGAAAACAAATATGTTTCGCAAGGGTATAACACCGACCGCAGCATTGAACAGACTCTCGATATAGGCTGGGAACTTTTGCGAATACTGCCTCGAAGTGAACTAAAACGTATTAATGATGAGTTTTTGGATAAGTATTATGATGTTGACGGTAATACAAGCAAACAATAGGGGAGGTTGGTTTTTGTATGGCAAAACTGAATGTTAATCCAACCCGAATGGAACTTACCAATTTAAAACGTAAATTAAATACGGCGCGCAGGGGACACAAACTTCTTAAAGATAAGCGTGATGAGCTTATGAGACGTTTTATGGAACTTATACGCGAAAATCGTGACTTACGTATTAAAGTTGAAAATTCAATTAAAAATGCAAATATTAATATGATTTCGGCACGTGGTGTTTTAGACAATCAAACCATAGAAACGGCGCTTATGATGCCAAAACAGGAAGTAAAACTTGAAATTACGCAAAAAAATGTTATGAGTGTAATAATACCGGAATATTCCGTTCATTTTAAAAGCAATGATAAATCGGATATATATTCATACGGATACACATATACCAATGCTATGCTTGACGGTGCGGTTAAATCGCTTTCGGATATTTTTGCGGATCTTATAAGGCTTGCCGAGGTAGAAACCTCGTGCCGTCTTATGGCGGCTGAAATTGAAAAAACACGCCGACGTGTAAATGCTTTGGAACACGTAATGATACCGAGATATGAAGAAACAATAAAATTTATTACTATGAAGCTTGACGAAAACGAAAGAAGTACTACATCACGTCTTATGAAAGTAAAAGATATGATGCTCGAACAGGCACATCATTATAAATCCAATGCCAATTAATAAATATTTTTTAAACCAATGAGGGGCTGACTCTCTCTCTTGACTATGCAGCGCGTGGGTTTACTATTAAATAAAAAATCCGACCCTTTTAATTTTTGGGGGTCGGATTTTTTTATTGGTGTCTTTAGACGTGGGAATAAACCCCCAGTTCTACTGGGGGAAGATAAAAA
>USKN01000145.1 GCA_900555295.1 uncultured Eubacteriales bacterium | reverse complement strand
CATTACGGTGCTTTTAAGCACTTTATGCATTAACGCATTTGCGCTTGAAGCTCCCGAAAACATAAGCATAAACGATTATACAAACAGTATATCGCAATCCACAATTGAATATGTTACAAACAACAATAAAGTATTGCTTAAAAAAACGGGCGGCGAAATTATAATAATAACCGTAAACACAACCGATGACGCCAATATATCCGATTATGCCCAAAATATTTACAACCAATGGAAAATAGACTCAATAGGAAAAGGAAACAGTGTACTTATTGTAATAGCAAAAAAAGATAAAGACTATAAAGCTATTCCCTGCAAAAATATAAGCGGTGCATTAACGGATAATATTTTGGACGAATATATTATAACAAACTTTGAACCGTATTTTTCAAAAGGCGAGCTTGATGACGGCATAATATCGCTGTACGATACAATTTTAAATTGGTACACAACAAATTATTCAATTAACGATACCCAAGCGTCTGCCAAAAACAATACCACCGATGCACAAACACCGCAAAAAAGCTCCGGTATACTTACGTTGGTAGAAAAAATACTGTTTACCGCTGTTGTTATATTTTTGTTTTTAATTGCTCTTAAACATATATTGCGTTTTGCAATTAAAGCGGAACTAAAAAAACGCAAACAAAAAACAGAAATAATAACGCATAACGATATTGACGACTTAATAAACGAATTGCCGCAAAAATCTAAAAAAAGGCACAAATTTACTTTGCCTAAATTTAAATTACCTACAAATAAAGCAAAAGACGATTTAAACAATTTACAAAACCAAATTAATGACGAAGTAAAAGCCCCTGCGGAATTTGCCCCTATTACAGCAAGTTTTGAATTGGAGCAAAAAAACAGCGGCACAACCGATAAGCTCAAAAAAAACGCTTATTCTTTGGGTATTGATATAGAAAAAGAATTTGAAGATATTAATATTGAGGATATCATAAACAAAAACACATCGGAAAATGATAATAAATAAAAACAAAGCGTGCGACAGAATAATTGTATTTTGCCGTGCGTTTTTTATTATGTAAATATTTAAATTATATGTTTCTAACATTGGAGTAAAAAACTTTTTTGGTTTTATATTTTTTAACATTGAAGTATAAAACTTTTTATTTTTATAACTTTTTAAATATTAAAGTGTAAAACTTGACATATATAATTATATTTGATATAATTTGGTTATAATAAATTTGTGAGGTGATCAAAAATGAAATTCACTTTAAAAAACAGAGATATTTATTTAAAAAAGCTAATAGCTTTTAAAGACATTCAAACGGTTAAAGTAATAACGGGAATACGTCGCTGCGGAAAATCGAGTTTATTAAAACTTATGATAAATTATCTTATTTCAAGCGGAATTAATGACGAACAAATTATAGAAATGAATTTTGAATCAATGGAGTATTACGATTGGGACAACAAGCAACTGTATAATTATATTATATCAAAGGTAAAATCGGGCAAAAAAACATATTTGTTTTTTGACGAAATACAGCGTATCCCCAAATGGCAAACGGCAATAAATTCTTTTATGGTAGACATTGACTGTGATATTTACATTACGGGTTCAAACGCTTTTTTACTTTCAAGCGAACTTTCAACATATCTTTCGGGACGATATGTTGAAATAAAAATGCTTCCGCTATCTTTTAGCGAATTTGCTGATTTTAACAATTATAAAATCAACGAAATAACAACACTTGGCGGAATAACAAAAAAAATGTTTTACAATAAAGATAATATGTCCGTTTCACCCGATGAATTATTTGACGCGTATCTTAATTTTGGCGGAATGCCCTCAATTGCCGCAAATATGCAATTGAACCAAGAAAGTGTAACTTCAATTCTTGACGGCATATACTCTGCAGTGGTTATACGCGATATATTGGAAAGAGAAACAGGAACAATAAAAGACCCGCTTTTACTGCGTAAAATAATAATGTTTCTTGCAGATAATATAGGTAACAGCACTTCAGCAACTTCCATAGGAAATACACTTGTAAATGCAGGATTGCTTAAACAACCTGCAAAAAAACCTGCTGCACACACTATTCAAACATATATAAACGCACTTACCGAAAGTTATATTTTTTACGAAATAAAAAGATTTGATATTAAAGGGAAAGAATACTTGCGTACACTCGGCAAATACTATATTGTTGATATAGGATTAAGAAATTACCTTTTGGGATTTAGAAACGGCGATACGGGACATATTCTTGAAAACGTTGTGTTTTTTGAACTTTTGCGCCGCGGTTACAACGTTGCCATAGGAAAAACAGGTAACAAAGAAATTGACTTTATTGCAACAAAAACCAACGAAAAAAAATATATTCAAGTATGCGAAAGCATTGCAAGTGAAGATACAAAAAAGCGAGAATTAACTCCGCTTGAACAAATACAAGACAATTACGAAAAAATTATTCTTACCCGCGACAGACTTATATATAACGACTGTAACGGAATTAGAATTTTAAATGTTGTTGATTTTTTAACAGATATATAATACAAATATGCGGCAAATATTTTTACCTGTTTTTTGCCGCATATTTTATGTTATTTAGGCAAACACAACCATTTGATGATTTTCCAATTTATCAAGCACAAAAACCGCTGCACCATCGGTATATTTAAACTGCACGTCAACATTTTGAGGCGCAAGGTATACCCTATTGGGTTTTTGAGGCAATTTAAGTGATACGTTTATATTATACAAAGGTATAATATCCTCAACAACTTCAATATTTTTGCCGCGCTTTACGGGCGAAACGTAAAGCATATGAAGGATTTTTCTGTTATTTTGATTCATAAGCGTTACAATTCCCTGTGCGGGCAATGATGTGCAAAGCGTTTTGTTTTTGCCCAAAAGTTTGTCCAATGCATAGCAAACCGCTCTTTTGCATATATACGAACCGTTGACGGCATAATCGTCAAAAATCTGCCAGGAAATATAAATTCCGTCCTTGCCCTCAACCATACCCGCTCCGCCGTATTTGCCGCTGCAAGGTGCGTGGCGGTGCGAGCAAAAATGCTGTGCCGTTCTGTTAAAATACGGTTCGGTTACTTTGGCATACTCGGTACCGCCCAAAAGTTCAACTTTTTCGCATTGTGAATACATAACATAATCTGTTTCTTTTAAAAATTCATATTCACCGTACGGGTGCATATAATTAGGGTTATATTCGCTTTCGCCGATATATTTTACACCAAAATCAAATTCAAACGCATTTTTATCTTTATTAAGCGCCGATTTACCCGTTGCTAAAATTTTTCCGCCCTGTGCGGTAAATACTTTAAGTTTTTGGTACAAAGATTTATTATACGGTATTAAATCGGGTAAAATAACAACTTTGTATTTTGAAAAATCACTTTGGGTATCTATTACATCAAACAAATACTTTCCCTCTAAAAGTATTCTTGCGGCTCCCACATCAAAAGTATTTCCTCCGCTTTTTACATTAACATCACCCGCCGGTGCCGTGCTTTCGTAAGATAAAATTGCCACATCGGCAACGGACGAAACATTATTTAGCCAAGGTTCCTTTTTTTCGAGTTCGGCATACGCACTTCCTATTAATTCATATGTAACCATATCGGGTTTACCCGTTGGCGGCAATTGGTCGCCTATTGAACATTTGGCACCGTTTGCGGCACAAAGAGCCGTTTCGTATCTTAACGCATTGGGGTGTTTAAATCCGCCGAATTCTCCCCATGTTGTATGAAACTTACCCGTCATACCCAAATACTCAACAGGCAAGTTTTTTGCGTATGCGGCGCTTATGGGAAAATTATCGTAGCCCCAACCGCCCGTAGGAAGGCTTTCTATTTCAAGATGCGTATTTACATACACCAAATCACGCCGTCCGCGCATTATATGACCTCCATTATGGAAAACAGGCAACCCCGGTTTATATTTATCTATGGCATTACGTACGCTTGCGGCATAATTTAAATAAACCGTTTCGCCGAATTTTAAAACATCATTTTCATTTTCGGGGTCCAGTCCCGCATTTTTCATATCATTTACGCATTTATCGCACACACAGGGGCGAACGCTTGCTATATCGAGAAATATTCCGTCTGCGTCATAATTTTGGCAAACCTCCTCTATTTGGCGTAAAAGTTTATTTAAATACTCGGTATTTAAACAAAGCAGGTGATATCCCGCATTGCTGAAATCGGGAAAATTTTCGTCACCCATAGGTTTAAACAGCCAATCGTGATGCAAAACCGCATCCTTTTCGTCAAACCCTGCCGACAAATACACAGGGGTACGCACTCCTATTTCGTGTGCCGCCTCAATTTGTGCCTTAAGCAAATCAAATTTTAAATTAGGATGCATAACGTTGGCTTTTGTGGGGTGATACGACCATCCGTGATGACATTTTGAAAAAACGGTCACCGAGTTTATATGCCCCGCAGTAAGTGCCTTTTTAAACAAATCCTTTGAAAATTCGACACCTATATTTTCTATATGTTCCGATGTATGAAAATCAAGATGTACCTGTCTGAAATTCATAAAAATTCCTCCCGTGGTTTATTTGTAAAAATTTTACCACACGGGAGGAACATAAACAATATACATTTTTAAACCAAAGATGTAATTTATTACTTTTTATTACTTTTTATACTTTCGTTTATAATTATACGGTGACATAAGAGATATTTTTTTAAACCAATTTGAAAAATAATACGGGTCCGAAAATTCATATTTTTCGGATATTTCGTTTACGTGCAGCGTTGAATACAAAAGCTCACGGCACACACGATTATATATACATTTTTTTATATATCTGTTAACCGTCATTCCTGTATCGCGTTTAAAAT
>USKN01000144.1 GCA_900555295.1 uncultured Eubacteriales bacterium | reverse complement strand
AAATATCTCATAAATCGATACGTGAACGCGTAACGGCATATTTGTCGGCTGAATATATAAAAAACGAAAAAAATGAATTTGAAATACCTTTTAACAGACAACAGCTTGCCGACTATTTATGTGTTGAACGAAGTGCACTTTCGGGCGAGCTGGGTAAAATGCGAAACGATGGGCTTATTCTTTTTAACAAAAACAAATTTACGCTTCTAAATATAGATACGGGCGTGTAGCAAAATAATGAAATTTTGCCGCACGCCGCGCATAATAAACTTAAAACCGCTCTTTGATTGTGCCGTTTTCGTATTCAGAAACAAGATTTTTAAGTGCATTTATTTTAAATTTTATTTTTGTTCCCGTATCGGTTTCGCTAACAGTTTTACGGTTTAAATTGTTTTCTATGGCAAGCATTGCCGAGTGAAGGTCAAAATCGTTTTCTATTGCTTCGTCAAGCGACGGAAACGGTTTATGTACGGCAAGCTTAAAACCGTACGAATTGTTTATAAGCGTATAACCTGCAATTCCTGTTGTGGGCTGATACGCTTTGCTCAAACCGCCGTCTATAACAAATAATTTTCCGTTTGCTTTTACAGGGTTTTCGCCGTCTTTTATTTTTACGGGAACGTGTCCGTTTATAATGTGCGATTTATCGAGGTCAAGCCCAAATTCGGCAAGTATTTTTTTGCAGTATTGCTCATCACCCGTAAATTTGTAATAACTGTTTTTGTTTTCTTTATATAAATCTTTGCAGTCGGTAAAGTATCTTTCAAATGTTGTAATTTTATCTTTTCCGTAAAGCGGTGATTTGCGTGCGCACCACAAATACCATATAAAATCCAAATCGTTATCGTCTTTTTTTGCAAATCCGCGTCTTACGGCAAGCTCACACCTATCGAGAAGCTTTTTTCCGTTTAAGGGTATACCGTCAATTGTTACGCTTTCAAAGTTTTGGCTGTGGTCTGTGGGAATACAGCCGTGAAACAAAAGATTACCGTTATATATTTGATACATTTTGCCTTTGTTTACAATAAATTTAATATGTTTTTGAAGTATTTCGCTGTTTAAAAAGGCTGTTTTTAAATGTTCAACAACATTTAATTCATCTTTTGTAAGCTCAAACGGGTTTTCGGGATTAATCGTAGGGAATTTGCCGTCGGCAAGCTCATATGTTTTGGAGTTTACTGTTATTGTGTTGTTTTTATAATCAATAAAATCAAGCATAGTACGCTTGTCCATTTCGTATTCCGGATGTTTTTGCATTATTTGTGCCTCAAGTTTAAACTGAATAATGCTTATTGCCTTATGCATTTTTGCAGTAAGGATTGATTCGTGTTCGTCAAGGCGTGTTGCATAAATGTCATTTGGCATAAAACGTTTGCATTCATCATCCGCATAGGCTTCCATTGCAAAAACAGCAAGCTGACGTGTATTAATTCCGTATCCCTGTTCTATTGTTTCAAAATTACCGTATTTAAGACTGCCTCTTATAACATTTGCAATAAGTGCAGTATGCCCTGCTGCCGCACCTATCCATTCTATATCGTGATTTCCCCACTCTATATCGAGCGAACGGCACTTCATAAGTCTGTCCACTATTATATTTGCACCGGGACCTCTGTCATATATATCACCGAGTATATGTAAGCGGTCTATGGAAAGTGAGCGTATTAATTCGCTTATGGCAATTATAAATTCATCGGCTTTATTAACTTCTATAATTGCGTTAAGAATTTCGTTATAATATTCCCGTTTATTATCGGTATAATCGTTATGCATTAATTCATCTATTATATACGAAAATTCATACGGTGTTGCTTTACGTACTTTAGAACGTGTATATTTAGACGCAACGGTTTTAAGCACTTCCACAAGGCGAAATAATGTAACATTATACCAATCCTCCGTTACTATACCTTTTCTCTTTAAAAATTCAATTTTTTCTTTCGGGTAATATATAAGCGTTGCAAGTTCTTTGCGTTCGCGGTCGCTTACAACATTTTCGTATATACCGTCTATTTTATCTTTTATAACACCCGACGCATTGTTTAGAATATGTACAAATGCTTCATATTCGCCATGCAAATCGCTCATAAAATGCTCCGTTCCCTTTGGCAAGGTTAAAATTGCTCTTAAATTAATTATTTCGGTTGCGGCCGATTGAGCTGTGGGATAGCGCTCGGACAGCAAACGCAGGTAATTAAAATCATTTGTATTATTAAGCATAATCATTAGTCTCCTTAATTATCATATATTTATTTTATCATATTCACAAATTATACGCAACTAAAATATTAAAATTTAATATCTGTTTATTTAATTTTAACATTGTTTTTACAAACCTTATTCAACCGAATTTGTTGCGGCATTTGAAATTTGTTTACCTGTATGATCAACCGTAAAATCCTTTTTGTATATAAGTTTTGATATGGGCACAACATGGTAATTGTTATCTTTTAAATATTTTAAAATCATAGGAAGAGCCTCGGGAGTGTGCTTTGCCGCATTATGAAATAAAATTATCGAACCGCTTGTAACTTGGCTTGTTACACGTTCGTATATTGCCTGTGCCGATAAATCTTTCCAGTCCAAACTGTCTACGTCCCATTGAATTGTATAATGACCGCTGTCACGCATTGTGCCTACAACTTCGTTGTTATAATCGCCGTACGGAGGGCGAAACAATGTTGGTTTTTTGCCTGTAATTTTTTCTATTTTATTGTCACATAAAGTAACTTCTTCAAGCATTTTTTCTTTACCGATTTGTGTCATATGCGGGTGAGTATTTGAGTGATTCATAACTTCGTGACCGGCGTCTGAAAGCAGCTTTACCGATTCGGGATATTTATCAACCCAGCTTCCAACAACAAAAAAAGTGGCTTTAACATTATAATCGTTTAAAATTTTTATAAGTGTTTCAGTGTCTTCATTGCCCCATGCAGCGTCAAATGATATGGAGCAATATTTATCATCCCTCCCTACCGAATATATCGGCAAATCTTTTTTTGATGTTTGTTCAAAAACAGAAACGGTATCTTCCCAATTAAACCCGATAATGGCTATTACAGCCGCAAAAATGCAAATATAAGTACATATACTTCTTTTGTTAACCACAAATACTTTCATAAAAAAACACACCCCTTGTATAATTTAATTTTTTCAAAAGTCAATATATATTATAGATATTAGAAAAAAAACAAATTATTACAACAAGTGTGCAGTTGTTTAATTAAAAGATATTACCTTTCGCCGTGCATAAACGCTTAATACCAATCCTATTGCGCAAAAATTGGTTATAAGCGATGAACCACCGTAACTGAAAAACGGGAGCGGAATACCCGTTACGGGCATAAGACCTATACACATTCCTATATTTTCAAAAATGTGAGCCAAAAACATACACGCAACTCCAATGCATATATTTGAGCTGTATTTGTCTTTTGCAAGACGCGAATTGCTTATGCACCTTAATACAAGCGCAAACAAAAGAGCGGTAACGGCTATGCAGCCTATAAGTCCAAGTTCCTCCCCTATTACAGCAAAAATAAAATCGGTATGTTTAACCGGCAAATAACCGAGCTGCGTTTGCGTACCGTTATACAACCCTTTGCCGAAAATTTGACCCGAACCAATGGCGATTTTTGACTGTATAACGTGATATCCGCGGCCGAGCGGTTCGCTTTCGGGATTTAAAAATACCAAAATACGTCCTTTTTGATATTCTTTTAAAACAAAATTCCATACAAAAGGTATGGCAGCCGATATAAATACCGCTGCCGCAACTATATACTTCCACGATATTCCAGATACAAACATAATTCCCACAAATATGGAAATAAATACCATTGCTGTACCAAATCCCAAACACTACTGAATATTCCCACATGGCTTGTAATTATCTCCCCGGAGCGGGGATCTACGGTCGACGGACCGTAAGCATTCTGAATAAACGAGGTTTTCCAAGAAATAAACGAGTAGCGAGTATCATCTTCTGAAAATTCCGGATTCTCTTCAGGAGTTGGGGCTAACTCTCCCCGAATGGCATTCTTGAATCCAATCCGTTCAAATGATTCCTGCCATGCATTCACCGCCTCAATAAAAAACGGAACCCAACGAGAAGGAGTATTCCGGTCGATATAGAACACAATCGGTTTTATCGGCTCAACCAATTCTCCCTTGAAATAAGCTTCCGGGTCTTTAGGCTCTAACCTCCAACGCTTAACAACAGAAATCAGGGAAGGGGTGTAGGCATTGCGGGAAAAATCCACTTTCGACAAACCAAAATATCCTACATTCCGATTACGCAGACGCATTTCCAATGGTTCACGAGGCAAAAGAGCCAGACAAACCCCGATTTTCCAACTTGTCGTAAACGTTCCATTTGCCCCCAAAGATCGATCTTCGACAGAAAAACTTCTTTTTGACCGGATTAAAATATTCTCCGGAAATCCTTTTATCTCCTCTATTCGACTTTTCTCCATCTCCTCCATGCCGAGTGTCAACTCAAAATTAAAAGGATGTAAATTGAACAAAGGGCTTTTCATCAACAAATTAGTTACCTTAACCAACACGGAAGAAGAGGTTCTCTCCAAAATTGGCAATGTTTCATGAAGCATCAGATCTCCTCGTTGACAAGCGACATGGTGTATGCCACCTTTATCTTTATCCATCCCGATACGGTCACATAAAGGAATTTGCAACAACACGTTGTTTCCATCTTTTTGAAAGCAAATGATTATTGGCCCGAGGAGATCTCCGGAATAACCGTAACGTTTCTCTTCACGTCTTGCCTTCAAAGCTGCAGCCTCAAGAATCGTCGTCGTAATAATCATATCGCGTCCGCATAAAGAATCCGGAATTTCCCAATATATTTGTTCTCCTTGGCAGTATGTAGTAAACATTCCGGGGATAAC
>USKN01000143.1 GCA_900555295.1 uncultured Eubacteriales bacterium | reverse complement strand
TTTTCATAGGCTCACCGCTCAACTGTGCCGCTTTAAGCATATATTGAGTGCGCTCGCAGGGTGACGAAAACAAATGCCCGTCGGCAAAATCAAATGCAATACTGCTTCCGTCGGGTGCAAAATCCGCAATGGATTTAAAAAGGTTTTCAATTTCATTTTTTGACAGATAGTACATAAGCCCCAAACACGAAAAAAATGTTTTTTGCGTTTTGTCAAATCCGTTTTGTATAAGCTTTTCCGCCAAATTATCGCGTGATAAATCAACATCAGCAAACACGCAATTGTTGGGTATTTTTAAGCCTGCACGCCGAATACGCATTATTTTATCGTCAAGCGTGCTTTTTTTATCGGTTTCAAAAACTTTTATATTTTTATTGCTTCTTAATGAATAAGTGTCGTATCCGCTTGCAAGTATTACATATTGCGTTGTACCCGTTTTAACTGCCGAATTTAATGCTTCCTCGCAAAATTTTGCACGCGCAAGCGGTGTGGGAGCAAGGTATTTGTATACATAATCGTATGTCTTATTGCCGTCTTTTATAATGTAATTTGTTATTTTATTATACTCATCATCGGTAAAAAGACATTGTGCAAACTCGTCCTTAAATACGGGAGATTTTGCATTTTTAAAACAATATGCCCGTGCGTATGCCGACATAAGCGCGGTGAGGCTGGATGCCGCGCCGTCTTTGTTATTGTTTTTGCCGCTGTTGCTTTTATGCAAAAACAAACCGTGTTTTGTACAGTAATAATATAATTGTCCGCCGTGCGTTTTTGCAATGCGTATTGTGTTATCCTGCTCGGGGTACAGCTGAACGGTTAAAATTCTGTCGTACGACACATATGCCGCAAATTTTATAAAATGTTCTTTTGTCATTTCGTGGTTAAATGTTATTACAATTTCGTTTCCGTCATCTTTTAAATTAATGCCGTGTCCGCCGTCCTCGTTGTTAACCTTTAACGGAGCAAGCTTTTTGCCGCAGCATAGTATATCACTTTCGCCCATTGTTTGAGTAAAACTTGAGCAATGAGGGCATACGTAAAACTTAACCTTTTTTGCATTTGATACCTGTTCGGCATTGTATACCGTATCGCTTGATAAAATTGCGCCTTCGCTTGTTTCCAAAATTTTGGCAAGCTTTGGAATTGCCGATATATCGGGCATACCGTTGCCCGTTTCCCATTTTGATACCGTTTTTGGCACAACTCCTATTTTTTGTGCCAATTGTTTTTGAGTCATATTTTTTGCTTTGCGTAAATCACGCAACAGCTTTCCGTTTTTATAAATGTTCATTAAACCACCTCTTTATTGTATTATATATCATTTGTATGGAATATTCAATCCACGCTTGAGTGGATATAAATTTAATTTATATCTTTTCATAATTATTATGTATTGGACAAATTTAAAATTAACTGATATAATAAACCTATCAAAACGGTAGGTTATATACTTAAAAACTTTTATATATTATATTTGAGGAGGAGTTTATTATGGCTAATAAAAAATACAGATTTGAAACATTGCAGGTACAGGCAGGACAGGAAACACCCGATCCCGTAACGGACGCACGCGCGGTTCCCATTTATGCGTCAACGTCGTTTGTGTTTCATAATTCACAGCACGCGGCAGACCGATTTGGTTTAAAGGACGCGGGCAATATATACGGCAGACTTACAAACCCCACTCAAAGTGTATTTGAAGAAAGAATTACAGCACTTGAGGGCGGCAGTGCGGCGCTTGGTGTATCATCGGGAGCTGCGGCAATTAACTATACAATTCAGGCATTGGCAAAGTCGGGCGAACATATTGTGGCATCAAAAACAATTTACGGCGGTACATACAATCTTTTGGCGCATACGCTTCCGCTTACATCGGGTATTACGGCAACATTTGTTGACCCCGATGAAGAAAATGCATTTGAAAATGCAATACAGCCCAACACAAAAGCAATTTATATAGAAACTCTGGGTAATCCCAATTCAAATATTATAGATATTGAGGAAGTTGCAAAAATTGCGCACAGACACGGTATCCCCCTTGTGGTTGACTCAACTTTTGCAACCCCGTATCTGGTTCGCCCCATAGAATACGGCGCCGATATTGTTGTACACAGCGCAACCAAATTTATTGGCGGACACGGCACGGCAATAGGCGGTGTTATTATAGACGGCGGTACATTTGATTGGAAAAAATCGGGCAGATATCCATGGATTTCGGAGCCTAATCCGTCGTATCACGGTGTAAGCTTTGCCGAGGCTGCGGGAAGTGCCGCATTTGCCACATATATAAGAGCAATTCTTTTACGTGATACGGGTTCAACAATATCACCGTTCCACGCATTTATCTTTTTGCAGGGACTCGAAACTCTTTCGCTCCGTGTGGAACGTCACGTATCAAACGCACTTAAAATAGTAGAATATTTAAATAATCATCCGCAGGTTGAGGCAGTGCATCACCCGTCACTTGAAAGCGAGCCGAGTCATAAACTGTACAAAAAGTATTTTCCAAACGGCGGCGGTTCAATATTTACATTTGAAATTAAGGGTGATGACAAGACGGCGCAAAAATTTATTGACAATTTAAAGATTTTTTCACTCCTTGCAAATGTTGCCGATGTAAAATCGCTTGTAATTCACCCTGCGTCTACCACACATTCACAGCTTACCGCGGACGAACTCCAAGAACAGGGTATAAAGCCCAATACAATTCGTCTTTCAATAGGTATTGAAAATGTTGATGACCTCATCGAGGCACTCGATGACGCGTTTAGGCAATGCGTGTTCGCCTAAAGCAATAGAATAAGAAATAAAAAACACCGTACGGTAAAGTAAAAATTACTTTGCCGTACTTTTTTTAACAAATTACTTGAAAAACATTTTCGTATATGCTATAATAAACAACATAAAATACTTGTTGTAATGAAAATTATTTTAAAAGGCGGGCTGTATATGGATTTTAACGCACTTGCGGATTTTATTAAAAACATAAACCGTAATTACAATATACCGGGATGTGATATAAGCGTATATTATAACCATATAAATGTTTTTCGCAAGCATTGCGGCTTTTCGGATAACGGAGGAGTTGTAAAAGTTACAAAACGTAATTTGTACTTTATGAACTCCGGAGCAAAAATTATGTGCTGTGTTGCGCTTATGCAGCTTGCACAAAGTTATAAAATTACGCTTTCGGATAAAATATCCGACTTTTTGCCCGAGGCGGACGGCAATATAACAATACGCGATTTTATAAAAAATTACAGCGCACTCAACCGAGTGGAGGACACCGTATACGGTTTTAACAGTGTAAAACGCATTATAAGCAAGGCGTCGGGTATACCGTTTGACAATTTTATATACCAAAACATTACAAAGCCGCTTAAAATGAAATCGACGGTTTTTAATTTAAACGACGCAAATATAAAGCTTATTGCAAAACAGTATAATTACGGAGGCAGAGGAAAAAATGCCGTTGAGTGCAATGCCGATGTTAGCGAACTGCACGCAAGGCACAGCGGCTGTCTTATAACCAATGTTGACGATTATGCAAAATTTTGCGAAACATTATGCGGCGGCGGTGTTTCAAAGCAGGGCAAACGTATTTTAAGCGAGCAAAGTGTTGAAACGCTTATAAATGAATTGGTTTACAAAGAAACCGAAAAAGACGAGGCTTTTGTATGTATAGGCTATAACGGCAGCTTGGTGCTTATAGATTTAAAAAAGAAAATTACAATTGTGTATGCACAGCATATGCGCAATATGTCGGGCAGCGAGCTTAAAATGTACCCCGAATTGAGAAAAGTTGTATATGAGTGCATAGGTGCCGATACTTGGTCGCGCGGGTATAATATTTTTCCGTAATCTTTTTTTAAAGTAATGTAATTTATACATCGGAGGGGTTATTTTATTTAAAATGGGTTATTTATTTTTGGCATTTGCATTAATTTCAGGTTCGATAAAAGGATACTGCGGCAAAAAAACAAGCGGTTATGTACAAGAGTACAAAGACGCTATGTTTACAAATTTTATACGAATGATAATGTGTGTGGTTATAAGCTTTGCACTTCTTGCGGTTTGCGGCAATGCCGCACTTTTAAAGGTTAATTCGGCAACGGTTTTAACGGCGCTTTTGTCGGGTGTTACAACATCGGTATTTGTGGTGCTTTGGCTTATATCGGTAAGGCGCGGAGCATATATGATGCTTGACGTGTTTTTAATGATGGGGGTAACCGTTCCCATTATTTTGTCGAACATATTTTTTAATGAGCAAATAAAACCAAACCAATTAATAGGTCTTGCCGTTTTGTTTGCTGCCGTTGTTATTATGTGTTCGTACAACAACCAAATTAAGCAAAAAATGAGTATTACATCATTAATTTTGCTTATAATATGCGGTGTGGCAAACGGGTTTACTGATTTTTCGCAAAAATGCTATGTAAAGGTTGTTTCAAACAGCAATGCGGCGGTATTTAATTTTTATACATATCTTTTTTCGGCTGTTGTGCTTGCCGCTGTCTATATGTGCGCAAAGGCAAAAGATGTATCGGGTTCAAAATCGGAGTCTGATGTTATGCGCCGTGTGGGTGTATACGTAAGCATTATGTCGGTTTGCCTTTTTGCTTATTCATATTTTAAAACAATTGCGGCGGGGCTTTTGCCGTCGGCAATACTTTACCCGCTTTCGCAGGGGGCAAGCCTTATATTATCATCGGTTATGTCAATGGTGCTGTTTAAAGAAAAAATTACTTTAAAGTGTGTAATTGGGTTGGTATTATCGTTTATAGGGCTTGTAATATTAAACAGTTAAATTAAAAAAAGGGTCTGTAGCAAAATGCACAGACCGCATAAAGCAAGAAAATACCGATATAGTGGTGTAAGTGAGAACACCCAAATGCACAAAATGAATTAAAATCATAACCACCAGTAAACTGGTGGTTTGCACAGCCCCTATAAGGGGCTATT
>USKN01000142.1 GCA_900555295.1 uncultured Eubacteriales bacterium | reverse complement strand
CCCATTCAATAAGCGGATTTAAAACATAAGCGATTGCAAATGCTACAAAGAATGGTTTTATAATCTTCCAAAAAATACTTTCTGCATTCCGTACCGTATATCATATAAGGGTGAAACACAATAGCAAAATATGTGTAAGTCAGATTTTCAACACGGCTTAGGGCATGAATTAACCCACCCTTGATCAGTACGCCGGAACCGGATTCTATAATGTATGTCACATCTTCTATGCTGCAAAGGCATTTTCCACTTGTGATATAGATAAATTCATATTCATCATGCCAGTGGTAAGGAATTTCTGCAGTGTTTTCGTATATTTTAAGTCTGATGTCACCATCTCGATGAGATGCCCAAGTTTCTTTAAGCTGATATCTGTTCATAAAAACCCCCGAAAGCATTATAGTGCTATTTTTTTGTTGTATAGTGCAAGAAAATTAAAAATAAAAAGAATATAATATTATTATACACTTTTTGTGAAAAAAATCAAGGAGGATTTTATTATGAGTAAATTTAGGTATTCGGTTGGACCGTGGAATGTGCATGAGGGCGCGGATGCATACGGCCCTGCGACGAGAGAAACGATAGACTTGGAGGAAAAGATAAAAACATTTGCCGAAATGGGGTTTGACGCAATTCAGTTTCATGATGATGCAGTTCCCAATATAAATGAATTAAGCGAAGGTGAAGTTGTTTCGGAAGCAAAAGCGTTGAAAGCTATGCTTGATAAGTATAATTTGAAGGCGGAATTTGTTGCGCCGAGGCTTTGGATGGATCCGCATACGGTTGACGGAGGTTTTACATCAAACAGCGATGAAGACAGAGAGTTTGCGTTTTGGCGTGCTTATCGCTCAATAGATATAGCGAATGCGCTTGGATGCGACAAAATCGTACTTTGGCTTGCGCGAGAAGGGACAATTTGTTTTGAAAGTAAAAGTCCGGTTGAATCGACAAAAAAACTTATTGATGCGATAAATAAAATGCTTGCTTATGATAAGAATATTAAAATTATGATTGAAACAAAACCCAATGAGCCTATTGATAGGAGCGTTTGCCCAACCCTTGGTCACGCAATGGCAATTTCTGCGATCTCCGATGATCCGTCAAGAGTTGGAGGACTTTTAGAGTCGGCACACGCAATGCTTGCGGGACTTGACCCAGCAAATGAGATAGGTTTTGCTCTTGCGATGGGGAAGCTTTGGGGTGTACACTTAAATGACCAAAACGGAATGAAATTTGACCAGGATAAGAGCTTTGGTGTTGAAAACCTAAGAACAGCCTTTAACCAAATGAAGGTTCTGATGGAAAACGGCTTCGGCAATAACGGAGAATACATAGGACTTGATGTAAAGGTAATGCGTACTGAAAAACAGAGCGGCAGCTATAAGCACCTTGAAAACAGTCTTAAAATAGCAAAAATGCTTGAAGAAAAAGTGAATAAATTTGATTACGATTTCCAGAAGAAATGCGTTGCCGAGAGGGATTACGAGGCGCTTGAAATGTATGTTATGGAGCTTTTAATGAAGGGTTAAAATGGGTTTTAATATGAAGAAATATAATATTTCGGATTTCGGAGCATTAAGTGATGGAACTTTGCAAACGGAAAAAATACAAAGGGCAATAGACGAATGCTTTTTAAGTGGCGGCGGAATCGTTATTATTCCATGCGGTGAATATCTAACCGGAGGGATTCGTCTGCGGAGCAATGTCACTTTATATCTAAAATCAGGTGCAGTTTTAAAGGCAAGCAGAAACCCCGATGATTATTTTAGCTATAAAAATGATAAAATCGAGCCACTTCCCGATGACAAAATAACGGATGCTCCCTATGTTCATCTTTCGACAATAAAGGGTGAGACCAAGTATGAAGAAAACAAGAGCGAATACCGTTTTAAGCGTATTCCTGGCAGTCGTTGGAATAATGCAATAATAAGGACAATTGATGCCGAGAATGTTGCGATTATTGGTGAAAAAGACTCGGTTATAGACGGCGATAATTGCTATGATGCGCAAGGTGAAGAAGACTACAGGGGACCACACGGACTAACGCTGTTTAATACAAAAAATATTAAATTATCAGGCTATACTATACAAAACTGCGGAAATTGGGCGCATAATCTCTTGTTCTGCGACAATATTGAAGCAACAGGAATAACGGTTCTTGCCGGGCACGATGGTTTTGATGCGGCAGTATGCAATAATTTGAAAATAACAGACAGCAGTTTTTACACAGGGGATGATTGTATTGCAGGTTTCGGAAACATGAATGTTTTTGTATCGGATTGTGTTATGAACTCTGCCTGCAGTGCAATGCGGTTTGGAGGAACAAATGTTATTGTTGAGAAGTGCCGTATGTTTGGACCGTGCGAATATTACTTCAGAGGCAGTCTTTCGGATGAGGAAAAACGCAGCGGAAGTATGTCGGCAAAAAAGGGCAGAAACAATATGCTCAGCGCGTTTACATACTATGCGGATTATTCTTTGCCTATCAAAGAACAGCCGGGAAATATCATAATTAAAAACTGCGAAATTGAAAACGCGGACAAGCTGCTGCATTATAATTATTCTGAAACAGAGATATGGCAAAAAAACCGTCCGCTTTCGGATATCACATTTGAAAATGTAAATATATCGGGAGTATCGCTGCCAATTATTTTGCGTGGTTCGGAAGAGGTACCGGTTTATTTGACGCTCAAAAATGTCAATGCAGATGTAGGCGATAACGGTGTGAAACTAAAGTCCTTTATTAATGCGCAAAATTTTGGTGCAATCAGGATGGATAAATTTTGCTTGAAAAATTTTAAAGGTTTAGCTGTTATTCTAAAAAATACTGACGGAGAAGTTAGGGCTAGAGATGTAAATGTTGGGAATACGGCGATTGAAGAGAAAACTGATAAGGCGTTTGAAATAGAGGCAATATAAATATTATGGGGAAAGCAGAAATTGCTTTCCCTGTAATTTTAGATGAAAGGGAGATGATGATGTGAAAAAAATTGCGTGTTTAGGCATAATTGTGGCAGATGTTATAGTGAAATCTGTTGACGATTATCCAAAAAGAGGAGAGCTTAAAAGAGTAGATTCTATTACACTCCACAATGGTGGAAATGCAATGACGGCAGCGGTTAATCTTAAAAAGCTCGGTATTGATACATATATGGTGGGGAAAATCGGAAATGATTTTTTTGGAAAATATTTGACAGAGTGTTTTAACGAGTATGAAATAGATACCAGAGGATTGAAAATCGACAGAAATGTTCAAACATCTGCATCGGTTGCGTTAATTGATGAAAAAACTGGTGAACGCTCTTTTTTACATTGTGCCGGAAGTGATGCGGTGTTCTGCATTGATGATATAGACTTTGATATAATAGAAGAATCGGATATTGTGTTTTTAACAGGTTCCTTTTTACTGGATACATTTGACGGAATGCAGACAGCTGAGTTTTTAAAAAGATGTAAAAAAATGGGAAAGACTACATTTTTGGATGTGTGCTGGGACGCAAAAGGTAATTGGGGAAAATTACTTAATATGTCTATGCCGTATATTGATTGGTTTATGCCAAGCATAGATGAAGCGGTTAAAATATCCGGCGAAACAGATACAGATAGAATTTCTGAAGTATTTTTTGAAAGGGGAATTAAAAATGTAGTCATAAAAATGGGTAGTGATGGATGCTTTTTGCGGCAAAGAAATGATTTGAGGGGAAAGAAATTCCCTGTTGTTGGTGGGGTAACTCCTATCGATACTACCGGAGCGGGTGATAGCTTTTGCAGTGGGTTTCTCGCTGCGTATGCAAGGGAGCAAAGTCCGCAGGAGTGTATTAGATTTGCAAATGCGGCAGGAGCGGCTTGTGTCAGTGCTATCGGTGCGACAACCGGAATAAAATCGTATGAACAGATAGAAAAAATTATGGAGGATGACAAAAATGCTGGTTACATTAAATGAAATTATGAAGGACGCAGAGGAGAAAAAATATGCCGTTGGTTTGTTTAATCATTTGAATCTTGAAATGGCAAGAGGAATAATAGAGGCAGCGGAGGAAATGAAAAGTCCGATAATCCTTGGCGTTGCAGAAGTTCATTTGCCTATTATACCGTTTGAGTATGCGGCGATGATAATGAATCATATGGCGAAAAGTGCGAAAGTGCCGGTATGCCTTCATTTTGACCATGGTATGAGTTATTCTAAAATATTGCAGGCTATTAAGGCTGGGTTTTCGTCTGTAATGTATGACGGCAGTACTCTTGAATATGAAGAAAACATCAAAAATACCCGCGAGATAAGTAGGGTGGCTCACTCTCTTGGCGTAAGCGTTGAGGCGGAACTCGGGCATGTTGGAATGGGAGACAATGAAAACGATTTTAATTGTGATGACCAATATACAAGGGTTGAACAGGTAAATGATTTTATAGAGCGTGCTGATGTTGATGCACTTGCAGTTGCAATAGGTACAGCACACGGAGCCTATAAGGTTAAGCCTAAATTGGATACAAAACGGCTTGCTGATATTTATGCTGTGGCAAAAGCTCCACTTGTGTTGCATGGTGGCAGCGGTCTTACTGACGAAGACTTTAAGAACACTGTAAGAAACGGTATTCGCAAAGTTAATATTTGCACTGAAATGTGCATCGCTGCACAGGAGGCATATAAGAACGGAGGTAGCCTTGAAAATGCGATACCAAATGCAGTAAACGCTGTAAAAGAGGTTGTTCGCAGTAAAATAACGCTTTTTGAAAGTAACAACCGTGTATAGAGTTTTAAATGAAATTTAAGAATAATGTGCCCTCCCAGCAAAAATGGACACAAAAAAGCTTCAAAAAACGAAACAAATCGCATTATTTCGTTAATTTACTAAAACCGACCGCATTTATTCCACGGTTTGCTTGACAATGAGCCTCTGCCGGTGCATCATACCGGCAGAGGCTCATTGTCAAGCAACTTTCGCAGCATAAATGTTAAGCATGTGCTCATACGCAAGTGGCGAA
>USKN01000141.1 GCA_900555295.1 uncultured Eubacteriales bacterium | reverse complement strand
GTAGAGGTGACGGTGGCCGGGAAGGATGCGAGTGAGGCGATAACGGTTGCACCGGCCAGAGCGTGGCGCGCAGCCGGAGCGTCTATGGCGTCCGCGTCGGCACCCAGCTCTACCGCAACTGAAAGGCCGGGCAGCACATCGCTTGTAAACAGCAGCTCGGTATCAAAGAACGCGTCGAACTTGCCGCAAACGGTTTCCTCGCCGCCCTCGTCATCGGCCGCGGCAAACAGGGTGCCGTCGGTTTCGGAGCGGGGAACAAGGCCGAGAAGCTCGCCGTCGGAGATGACGGCCGCAACGCTGTACAGCGCGCCTCCGCGCGGAGCATAGGGCAGGCCGACGATAACGAGCATGTCGCTTCCGGCGCTGGCCTCGATGACTCTTTCAAGCGCTCCTTCTGCGCCGCGGAGAATGACGCTGTGACCTACGAGGTCATAGCAGGAGCAGCCGGTCAGCGTAAGCTCGGGGAAAACGAGAACCTTTACGCCCTTGTCGGCCGCTTTTTTCATGCACTCGATAACCTTACCGGCGTTATAATCGGCGTCGGCGACCTTGATCATCGGAGATGCGGCAGCAACTTTAATAAATCCGTCTTTCATTTTAAAACCTCTTTTTTATATTGTGTCATATTTATTATTAACGTTATTTTACCACACATACACAAAAATGTAAATGTTTTTTACAAAAAAACGGTTGAACACACATATATTCAACCGTTTTTTTATTATTTTTTATGCCGCAAATTTTTCAATCATACGCATAATAACCGTTGCCGTTTCGGCACGTGTTGCATTGTCAAGCGGATTAAGCGTTGTACTGCTTTTACCCGTTAAAATGCCTTTTGCCGAAATACTTGCCAATGCGTCGCGCGCATAATCGGATATTTCGGAGTAATCACTGTAAGATGATATTTCGCCCTTTTCTCCCATATCGTAGTTTTTAAACCGTGCGTAACGGTAAATCATTACAGCCATTTGCTCACGTGTTATGCTGTCGTTCGGAGCAAATTCGGTATCTGTAATACCGTTTACTATTTTATTTGCATTTGCCCACGCAACCGCCGATGAATACCACTCGCCGTCGGGTATATCAGCAAATGCCGTTTTGCCCGTTTCGGGTGAATTTTCTATTCTGTAAAGAATTGTTGCAAACATAGCTCTTGTAAGCTTTTCATCGGGCGCAAAATCGTTTTGCGAAACACCGTTCATTATGCCGTTATCCGTTACATATTTTACCGCATTAAAATACCAATCATCTTGTTTAACATCTTGGTATTTGCCGTCGGTACTCGGTGTTGTTTCATCCGTTTTGGTATTGTCTTTGTTATCGGTATCGGTTTTACCGTCGCTTTTTAAACCCGATACAGTATCGGATTTTTTATTCCATTTTTCCGATCCCTGCTCAACCGTGTAGTCGTCGGTATAATGGTATACTATTTTGTCGCCGTTTGATACCTTTTGTTCCGCAACACCCAATGACGAATGCTTTCCGTTTAATGTATACATCCAGCCCGACAGGCTGCCGTTTGTAAACTCTGCCAAACCGTCAATATCCGTAATATAGTTTCCGCCCGGATTTTTAAATGTATATTTGTCTTTTAACGCTTTTTCAAATACGTCAAGTACTGTTGCGGGTGAGTCAACTTCATATGCCGTAAGAGGTATCCACGTTTTAAGGTTGTTGTCTTTAAGAGTGTGGCTTTGTTTGCTTTCACCGTGAATATCGTCACCCAAAAGTGAAAAGTATACTTTTATTTTGCCCGTAGATGCGGGAGCCGAGTCTTTTTCCACAACAAGGGTTACGGTGTGTATAATTCCGTCTTTTTCACCCGTGATTTCAAATGTGTTTTTACCAGTTTTAAGTAAGTAACTTTCTTTAAGTTCCTCGCCGTTTACGGTAATTTTTACACTGTCGCTCGCAACGGGCGCAATACCTATTGAATTTATACGGTAACCTACCGATGCGGTATAGTTTATACCGTCGTCTGTTTTAGCAACACGCGGACTGCCCTCAACATTAATGTTTACTTTTTCTATAAGATCGCCGCTTTCGCTTGCCGTACCTGTGAGCTTGAGCATATATATTTTAGGCTCTTTGTCGCCGTTTTGCACTATAATACGTACAAGCTTTTCGCCGTCCTCTTTTGTAATCTTAAATCCTGACGCACTGCCGCCGTATGTAACACGCTGATTGTTTACATAAACATTATCGTCCTCTTTTGCTCCGTTTGGCGATACGGATACATATTTCATATCACCTATATCCAAACTGTATATACTGCTGCCGTCCGTAAAGTTTACAATTTTTGTTTGGGCGCCGTCGCTTATTGTAACACCCTCAATTCCGTCGGTCCTGCCAACCGCCTGTTGCTGCGCGGTTGTACGTACCACACATTTAACCTCTGTTGACTTTTCGTTAAAAGCACCCGCCCATATATTTGATGCGGTTGCAACTTTTATGTAGTGGAACTTCATATCTTTTACGTCAACGGGTATACCGTTTTCGTCAACTGCCCATTCAACGTCAAATCCGTTGGCTTTTGACGGATTTTCAACATACGAGTTTACATCGGTACCCTCTGTATTGTTTGCATAGTAATCGGCATAGCCGAATTTTGCCTTTGCGGCAAACGAGGCGGTTGTACTGTCGCCCATAACGCTTCCCTGCTGGCTTTCAAACAAAACACCCTTATATATGTATGTGTCTTGATTTGCAACGTCATTCATATAGTACAGTGAAGATTTTGGCCAGGTTACGGCTGTATTTGCCATTTTGTTGCCCATATTGTCTGTCCAATACGATTTGCCGTCGGCGCCTTTGATATACGTAATCTCATAATTCCAATGAGCGTTATCCTCATAATGTTCACTGCCGGCAAGAGCATACCACTTATTGCCGTCCTCCGACACATAAACCTGACCGAGTTCTGCCATACTGTCAATATTGCTTTCACTGCTGTTTCCCAATACGTAAAAATCCATTCCGTATTTGTTGTTTGGGTTATCAACAATCGGGTTTTCATAGTAATATGTAATATATCCGCCAAAGTTTCCGAGTGATTTGAAAGTACCGTACAGAGTAGATTCGGGGTTAATTCCATAGCCGCCCCAGCCTCCTCCGTTTGTATACTGCGAACCCATACAAAGGTAATCCGTTACTTTGTCGGGAACATCAAACGCCGATTTTTCTTTATAGCTGAATTTATAAGTATTGGTGTATTTGCCGTCGTTTGACGATACAGTAATACTTTTTGCACTTGTTGCAAGTTCAAGCGTATACACACCACTTTCATCGGGTGTTTGTTCGTCGCTGCCTATTTTAACGGTACAATTATCCGATACCGTATAAGTTAAAACAGGGGCAGCGCCTTTTCTAACAACAATTGAATATGTGTATAAATCACCTGAAAATGCAGGATACCAATCGCCTTCGCTCAACTGCGCGTTTTTAATTACCGCACCGCCGAGTTCGTTTTTGTCTACCCAAACTTTGTACTCGGCACATTCCGCGTCGGCAAATCCGTCTTTTCCGTTTTGAGTATTTTCGTAATATGTGTTATCGTCAATAATTTGAATTATAATCTCATCGCAAGTTTCGTCTTTAATTTCAATGCTGTCGGTTACACCGCTTTGCTGTCCTATTTCTTTCCAGGTACTGCCGTTGTCGGTACTGTATCTTATATGAGCATAATTGGTTGATGCGGCAATATTTAATTTATATGCCGATACATTATTATAAATAAATGTGCGGTAATACAAATCATTTGCGCTAACGCCTGTGCCCGATGTTAAATTGCCGTCCTTATCGGATTTTTGCATTGTACCCTCTTGAATACCGCCAAATAACATTCCCGATATTTCTCTGCCTGCAGGAACAAGCGTTATGCTTTTAACAGCCTTTGTTGTATCACGCGGTCTTGTAACGTTAAATTTGTACTCCGTTTTTATATCCGCATTTTGCTTGTCGGCAATTGTAATAATTATTTGCGAATTGCCGAAAGGCTGATTTGGAAGTGTTGTAAGTTTTGCGTTTGCAATATTAATGTTTTGTTCAATTCCGTTTACATCGGTGTATTTAGCCGTTGCAATGTATTTTTCGGTATTGTATACCGTTGTGTTGTTTATCGCTATAGAACTTGTTGAATAATTTTTTATCAGCAAATCATACTCAAACACATCGGGTTTATATGTTTTACCCGTCTCCCACGTACCGCTTGCAAATGCCATTGTTGTAAATTCAAAGCTTTCAAAGCAGGGCATTTCGGCGCTTTCAACCACAACTTTTATACCGCCCTCATTACCTGCGCTGTCTTTTGCGGTAATAATTGCCGTACCTATACTGTTTGCCGTAACAACACCGTTTTCGTCAACCGACGCAATATTTTCGTCGGAGCTTGACCACTCGCTTACGGTAAGGTCTTTGCCCGTATATGCGTTGAGCTTAACTGTAGGATTGGGATTGTGAGCGGTTTTTGTAAGATATGTTTTAACTTGCTTGCCGTTATCGTCTTCAACCGCAACACCTTTTACCGTAACCGTTGTGCTGTCGGCAAATTCATCGCCGTAATCAAGTTTAAAGCTTACGTTAAATGTACCGGGGCGCAATATATCAAAATAAATTCTGTTATCTTTTTTACTTAAATCGCTTGTAAGTTTGGCAACACCGTCTGTATTTTCGCAAGTCCATTCGGTATGGCCATTGTAACCGCCGGCTATTGAAATGTTTTTGGGCGACTGTCCGTCTTTTGACAATACAACTTCTTTGTTTTTGTCATAGTCGCTTATCATATACCCCGTAAGGCTGTATTTTTGGGTCGCTTTAATGTTTTCGTCTATTTTTGATGCTGCTTCAATTTCCGCAAATGATGTACTGCCTATTCCAAATGATGTCGTGGTTTTAAACTCACCCGTATCGGCGTCTATGGTTCCCGTCCATCTTGACGGCGTACTCCAGGTTACGGGAGTTTCGTCACCGTTTTGGTCTACCGCTTTAAAATTAAACACA
>USKN01000140.1 GCA_900555295.1 uncultured Eubacteriales bacterium | reverse complement strand
TAGGTAAGATGAAAAATATAGGTATGGATTTGTCGATAGATTATAACAAACAGGTAATAGATAACCTTGCAGGTAAAGGTATTAATATAAAAAGTCTTGAAATATGGAACGAGCCTAATTTAGACTCATTTTGGAAATCAACAAGGAGTATTACATATTCGCAGTTTGCAAACCGAATGGGATTTGAAATGAAAAAGCTGTACCCCGACAAACAGATTATGGGAGCGGCAATTGCGTCGAGCGGGGACTATATAGATTATCTTGACAAGTATTTTGAACGCGGCGCGCTTATGTATGTTGATGAATTTTCGTTTCACCCGTACACATATGCCGTACCCTCCAAGCAAGATGTATACGATACGCAGTACTATAACAAGTTAAAAGGTATAATGCAAAGCCGTGACAAAGCAGGCGGCTGGGTAAATGCAACCGCTACCGAAATAGGCTATCCCACGCAGGACGGTAAAACAACAAACTTTGGTATAACCGATGAGGTTCAGGCGGCAACAATCCCCAAATATTACATTATGAATGATGACCTTGATGTGGCTTTAACCGATTTATACACATTTGAAGATACGGGCGACAATTCGTCGGAAAGCGAGCAAAATTACGGATTGGTTGAGTATAATTTGCAACCAAAAGACAGTTATGCAAGTATGGCACAGCTTGTAAACAAATTAAACGGTGCGGAGTATATAGGCAGATTTGCCTTAAATTCGGGCGATTATATGTATGTATACACAAGCGCCGACGGTCTTTGCGCGGTAACGTGGAGCGCCGATAAATCCAAAACTTTTACGCTTGATTTGCCAAACGGCACGGCGGCGGAGGATTTATACGGCAATCAAATAACAAATAACGGAGGGGCTGTTACGGTTACATATAAACCTGTATATTTAACTGATATTTCGGACGAATATTTGTATAAAGCAGTATACGAACAGGCTCAAAACAAAATAAATGAAATACTTGCCGAAAGCTCGTACAGTATGTTGATTGATGAAAATAAGCTTGGCGGCATTGTAAATTCCTTTAAAAGTGCCGACACAAAAGAAAAGTTAAAAACGGCGGTTGACGGTATTTATGCATACGGAGATGAAATTATACAAAACTATGCGGATAATTTTCAAAGTGTGCCCGTTAAAGATTTGGCAGCCGTGTTGGCAAAGCTTGAAAGATGTGCAAAACACGGACTTATTGCGTATTCGCATTTTAATATGCCGTCAAATACGAGCAACGGTTTGTACGAAAGCGTTAAACAAAGTATTTTGCAAAAAAAGGGCAGTGAACCCGAAAGCGCGCTTTTATATACCGACGCTATGATGCGTTTTGCTCAAAGATACAACAAAAGGGCAAACGAAATAAAAACAAACTATTCAAACTGCACGGGGCTTGCCGCGGCATACGACGATATGGCAGCGGGAGTGCTTAATTGGATATGCGGTATTACAGAGTATGAACAACCCGATATGGGACGTGCGGTGTTTACGTATTTGGAAAATACCAATCCCGATGTTATTAAAGGTACGGCACAAAGTTATACCGTTGAAACAGAAAATAAATTAACGGAACACACAATAAACGGCAGTCTTGTTATAAAAGACGAAAACGGCAGCGCATTGGGAACGGCCGTTAATTGCACAATAGCACCTAACGAGTGTAAAACATTTACGGTATACGCAACCGTGCCGTATAATACGGAAAACGGCAAAAAAACACTGTACCTTGAACTTTGCGAAAACGGCAAAGTTATAAAGAAAAGTGAAATTGAGGCAAATATTTGCGAACCTGCCGCCAATAATGCGTCAGGAATTTACGATGTAGGCATATACAACAGTGCAGGGGATTATGCGTCTTTTGCCGATTTTGGTAAAAAAGGCACGCTTACCGCAAGAGCGCTTATAAAAAATACGGGGAATATATCGGCCGATACAATGTTTATATGTGCGGCATACAACGGCAAAAACCTTGAAAAAATAAAAACCGTTTTGCCGTATGAAAACTTAAAAAACAACAATGAATATTCGGTAAACTTACCTGTTGAAATAACAAGCAAAACAGACTGTGTAAAGTTGTATGTATGGAATATCGGCAATATGAAATGTTTAACGGATTGTACACAAGTAAAAGGAGGATTAAAACAATGAAAAAAACAATTAGAATAACGGCTTTGCTGTGCTGTGTGTTTTTAATATGGAGTATGTCGGTTTCGGCAGATTACAATTCATATTACACAGATGAAATTTTTGAAAATTATGATGAAACATTTTATGAAAACGGTAATGAAATTATTTTATCTGAAAGCAGCGGTTTAATTAACCTTGCGGCAGGCAAAAGCGTTACTGCTAAATGGGAGGACGGAAAGGCGATAGGCATTACCGACGGCGATACATTTAAGCCAGATAAAGCCGGGCAAACGCAAAAAGGCGCGTGGACGTTTTACGGAAATGGCGAAAATTATGCAATAATAGATTTGGGTGCAATATACAGTGTATCTCAAATTAAGGGGTATTTCGGTTATCCCAATTCGGGTGCGCAGGGAGCCGATACGGGATTTGCTTTTTCGTATTCTTTAAACGGTACAAGTTATACGGATATTGTAAAGATAGGCGACAAATCATATGACATTGATTATACATACACATTGGATGAGGCTGTAAATGCAAGGTTTGTTAAACTTACAATACTTCCGGCCGAAGCGGCAAGACCCGTGCGTGTGCGTGAGGTTGAGGTGTACGGCACAGATGAGCCTATGATAAGTATTACCAAAGATGCAAGCGTTGCCGTATCGGCAAACAAAGAGGACGGGCTTGCAATGGGGCTTGTTGACGGTGATTTGATATCGGCGGACAAAGCAACCGAAAAAACAAAAGGTGCCTGGACTTATTCGGCAGGTGCGTCGGCAATAATAGATTTGGGCGGCGCGTACCGCATTAAACAAATAAACGCATACTTTGGCGACGGTACGGGAGCAAACAAACCCAAAAGTTTTACAATAGACGTATCGGCTGACGGTGTAAATTTTAAACCGTTTGCATTTGAGGACGAAAGCGAAAACGGTTACAGTTTTAACTATGAAAAAAAATATGATGACGGAATAAATGCGGGGTATGTGCGTGTAACGGTAAATTCGCTTTTGGATACATCAAAACTGTTTATTGCAAGAGAAATAGAAATTTACGGTTTAGAAACCAATTACCCCATAGTTTCAAATGTTAAAGCAAACGGTTTAAATACTGTAGGCTCAACTTTAACGGCAGGTTACGATTATATGCACACCGCCAATCTTTTGGAGGGTGACACGCAAATTAATTGGTACAGATTAAATTTAAACGGTGATAAAACTTTAATTAAAACCGCAAATAAATACACCGTAAGCGATGACGATATGGGATATAATTTAGTATGCGGCGTTATACCCGTTGACGAAAACGGTGCGGAGGGTGACGAAATTTTTTCGACTCCAACCGATAAAATAAGCGCGGGAACATCGCTTGCCGTTGACAGACTCTATGCGGACGACAGCGGAATACTTAATTTTGATTTCAGCATTAAAAATTTTGAAAAAGACTTAAAGGCTATGGTATGGACATACAGCGGTTATAATTTAACCGATTACCGGGAGGCGGAAATACTGTCCGACGGTACATACAGTCTTGCAACGGAAAAGGCGGGCGAAAACATATATGCAATTGCAATTATTGCCGACCGTTTAACGGGTAAACCGATTTATTACGGTGTTGCAAACGAAAAAAACCGTCCCGATACGGGTGAGTTTGATAATACCGAGATTGCCGTAAAATACGACGCAATTGCCGATACATATACGCTTTGCGGAATTGCGGACGCAAAAGCGGCATATTTTACGATAGAAAATAAAGACGGCGATATTATTTTATTAAATGCGGATATAACAGACGGCGGCAGGTTTTTTAGAAAATTTGCATTTTCAAACGAAACGGCAAGCGGCGATTATGTATTAAAAATATATTTTTGCGGCAATGCGCAAAATGAGGTTATAAACATTCACTACAGCAGTGTACGGGACAAGAAAAAGGCTTTTGACGATATAAACAATGCACGCGATTTGAAAGAGTTTGCAAATGCCGTTTACAACAATATGAATATACTTGAAACGGGCGATAAATACATAGAAAATATGAGCGTATCACAGTTTGAAAAAGTATGCGCAAATATGTATAAAAACACATATACATATGAAAACAGCACAGAGTTTTACAATGATTTAAGATACAATGCGGCGCTCTATGTTTTGGGGTGCGGCGGTTTAAATGCTTATGACGCGGCAAACTATTACAAAGATATTGTAAATTTTGAAAATGCGCAAATGTACACTCAATACAAAGTGCTGAAAAACAAAGAAAAAGTATTTGCAATGTTTGCCGAAACACCTAAAGATACAGACAGCGCAATAAATATGTTTAACGGTTTTGTATTTCTTCAAATGATAAACGAGGCCGAAAGTTACGGAAAAATAGCAGAGTATATAAGCAATTACAGTGATATAATTACATTTGATTTGGCGGTATATAATTCAAGCGACATTTCCAAAACGTGTTTGTATTTATTTGGCAGCGGAATTGATTATACATCTATGACGCAGCTTGAAAAAGCAATAAATAATGCAAAAAACAAAACGGGCAAAGATTATGCGGATGCCGTCCAAGAAATTAACAAAAAACTAGCAGAGGCTAATCTAAAAGTTCACACTGAGCAAGTAAGTGCCGCTGGAGCACTTAAACCCACAAGCAAAATTGCCAAAGCTTTAAATTTTATAAAGGATAAAACAGGCTGGAACAAGTTGAAAGGACTTGGAAAATCAGCCCTGGCTAATTCTTCGAAATTAAGAAATGCTGCAAATTTTGCAAGAGGCAAAGGTATTTTAACCCTTGCAGCACTTGCTCCTGATGCCATTGAAGTCGGCCAGACTTACAAACAGCTTGGAGCTCGGGCCGCGGCTAAACAAACAGGGAAAAGTCTTTTTGTTGCAGGTTCCGCAGTGGCAGGTTATAGTGCAGGAACAGCCGCAGCAGCCTTTGCT
>USKN01000139.1 GCA_900555295.1 uncultured Eubacteriales bacterium | reverse complement strand
CCACCTGTTCCGTAACCGACTGAATTTGTCCTTTTATAAATTCGGCGTTCTCGTTTATAGTTTTTATGTTTTGCGCAAGTATGTTTTCGTCCATTGAGTTTGCAAGCACACAATACCCTTTAAAAGAATTGTATATGTAATCGGCAAATTCTTTATTGGGTGTTGCATTGTACTGCGCAATCGCTATATTGGAATATGCTTTTAATTCGCTTGGCATTATATTTTTGCCGTTTATTTCAAACAGCGGTTTTTCATCTGTTACAAGCACTTTTTCGCCCATTTGGGAATAGTTTACCGTGTACCCGAGTGTTTCGGCAACAAAGCGAACAGGTACCATAGTAACATCATTTGTTTGCTCGGGAGCGGTATCGAGCGTTACGGGCATTTCGCCGTCGTATGCCGTTGTGCTGTTTATTTGAAGTGTAACGGTTTTGCCGTCTTTGCTTATTGTAACGGTTTTTGTGTCCTCGTCCCAATCAACTTTTGCGCCAAAGTTTTCGGATACAAAGCGTACGGGAATAAGTGTTCTGTCGCTTTTGGTATACGGTGCGCACAAAAGCTCAACATTTGTAATTTCGTTTTGCAATACCTTTGCGCTTGAATTATTCATTGTAAACTGTACGGTTTTTGCGCTTGCGTTTACCGCACAAAAAATTGTTGCGGCGCAAACGGCTGTACATACCGTATTTTTAAGAATTTTCTTCATTTGGTTATCTCTCCTTATTCTTTTTTTAATTTAATTATTAAATCCTCGTCGGGATTTACATATGCCGTACTGTAATCAACGTAAATAACCATACCGGGCTTTGCGCCGTTGGGCTTTTTTACGTTTTTAACTTCGGTGTAATCAACAGGCACGTTTTGCGAATTGCGTGCCTTGCTGTAATATGCCGCTATGGATGCCGCCTCATTGTATGTTGTTTCGGGTACGTCCTCGGCATTACCGCACTTTACTATTGTGTGCGAACCGTGAATGTTTTTGGTGTGAAACCATATGTCTGTGCTTCTTGCTGTTTTAAAAGTTACATAATCGTTTTGCCTGTTGTTTTTACCCGTATAAATATCGTAGCCGTCGCTGCTTACAAAATGCATAGGCTTAAATACCGTCTGCTTTTTGCTTTTTTTGGGTTTGCCGCGCGATTTTAAATAACCCTGCTCGGTAAGTTCTTCACGTATTTGGGATATTTCGGCAGAGTTTTCGGCTTTAAGTATTGACTCCTGCACCGATTCGAGATAATCTATCTCAATTTCGTTTAATTCTTTTTGCTTCAGCGTTTCGGTTTCGGCGGTTTTATCTTTTGTGTAGCGCTTATAGTAACGCTGGCAGTTTTCCGACGGCGTAAGATCGCTTTTAAGCGGAATTGTAACGCTTTGTGCGTCGGGCAGGTAAAAGTTTTGTACGGTAATATATTTCATACCCTGTTTTATAAGGTAAATATTTGCCGTGAGCAAGTCGCCGTACATTTTATACTTATCGCGTTTTTTTGTTTTTTGCAGTATTTCGTGCTGCAGCTGCAATTTTTTTGTACATCTGTCAATTGCGCCGTTTACAAATTTAAGCAAGTCTCCGGATTTTTGTTTCATACTTTCCGCCGCCGCTTTTTTTAAATAAAATGCGTCAACGGCAATATTCATAGAGTCAAAATATTCAAACTTTAAAATATCGCGGTACTGCACAAGCTCCGTTGCCGAAAAGTCTACATATTTTTTTGCGTTTTCATCATACACAATACAAGGTTTTGTATTGCCCGATTTTACATCGCTCAAAATATTTACAAGGCATTGCGCGCACCGTTTGCGGATAGGCGGCAGAATTTGTGACGACAAAGTATCGCAGTTTCCCGTTGCACGATACACCGCCTCGTTTGCAATGAGCGGACTTATACCCGTAAATGAGTTCATAAGCATTTTTGATACGGGTATATCGCCGTCGGTTATAAATCGGCAAATTTCGTCGGTATCGAGTACGGCGGGGTTTACCTTGCCGTGGTTTTTGGGAGATTCGTATATAAGCCCCGGCAGTACTTGGCGCACGCTGCTTACCGTAAAATCAACGTGATGAATACTGTCAATGATTTTGCCGTCGGGATTTATTAAAATTATGTTGCTGTATTTGCCCATCATTTCTATAACAAGCGTTTTTACCGACAAATACCCCATTTCGTCATAACTTTCAATATCTATTTTTACAATGCGCTCAAATCCGTCCTGATACACACCCGCTATTTTACCGCCCGACAGGTGCTTTCGAAGAAGCATACAAAACATAGGCGGCGACTGCGGATTTTCTTTTGCCGAATTGGTAAAATGTATTCTCGGAAAAGACGGATTGGCACACAAAAGAAGCTTATATGCCTCCCCCGCTTTGCGAATGTGCAATATAAGCTCACTTTTTTCGGGCTGATGTATTTTATCTATTTTGCCGCCCTCAACCGCTTTGTTTATTTCGGCGGCGAGCGCGCAAATCACTGTTCCGTCAAATGCCATAATTGTTTCTCCGTTTTTTGCATATGAAATAAAAAAATCTAAAAATCTAAAAATATATGTTAGTTAATTTGCTTGCATACAATCAATACGTTGTCTCTCTTGTATCGATTTTGTGTTTTATATCGTCTATAAACGCTTTTAACTCCATAATTTCGGTCTTGCCCGTATCACGTGAGCGAACCGATACCATACCTGTTTCCGCTTCTTTTTGACCTATAATAAGCATATAAGGCACACGGTTTACGTACTGCGCTTCGCGTATCATATAGCCTATTTTTTCGTTTCTGTCGTCAAGCTCACAGCGTATGCCTGCCGCTTTAAGCTCGTTGAATACCTTATTGCCAAACTCTGCGCTTTTTTCGGATACAAGCAACACTTTTGCCTGAACGGGTGCAAGCCATACGGGGAATTTACCCGCAAAGTGTTCCGTTATTATGCCTATAAAACGTTCAATTGAGCCAAAGCATACGCGGTGTATCATTATGGGACGTTTCTTTTCGCCGTGTTCATCGGTATATTCCAAGCCAAAATTAAGAGGCATTTGAAAATCGAGCTGTATTGTACCGCACTGCCAGGTACGTCCGAGAGAGTCCTCAAGGTGAAAATCTATTTTGGGTCCGTAAAATGCGCCGTCACCCTCATTTATTGTGTAAGGCATATCAAGCTTTTTAAGCGCTCCTTTAAGACCCTCGGTTGCGGCATTCCAATCCTCGTCACTTCCCATACTGTCATCGGGACGGGTTGAAAGCTCAACGCTGTATTTAAATCCGAATTTGTTATAAACTTCGTTTATAAGATGTACAACACCCGCTATTTCGTCGGTAATTTGTTCGGGGCGCATAAAAATATGTGCGTCGTCCTGCGTAAAACAGCGTACGCGGAACAAGCCGTGCAATGCGCCTTTCATTTCGTGGCGGTGTACAAGCCCAAGTTCACCCACACGCATAGGCAATTCTCGGTAACTGTGCGGTTTGCTTTTGTACACCATAACACCGCCCGGGCAGTTCATAGGCTTAATGCAATAAATATCGTCGTCTATTACGGTTGAATACATATTGTCTTTGTAATGGTCCCAATGTCCGCTTGTTTCCCAAAGTTTGCGGTTCATAATAAGCGGAGTTGAAACCTCAACATATCCGTCACGCGTGTGTATTTCGCGCCAATAATCTATAAGCGTGTTTTTAAGTATCATACCTTTCGGCAAAAAAAACGGAAATCCCGGCGCTTCTTCGTGAAATTCAAAAAGTTCGAGTTCTCTTCCTATTTTGCGGTGGTCGCGCTTTTCGGCTTCTTCAAGCATTTTAAGGTGTTCGTCGAGCTGTGCCTGTGATGAAAATGCAACACCCTTTATACGTGTAAGCATTTTGTTGTTGCTGTCGCCTTTCCAATAAGCGCCCGCCTGACCCATAATTTTAAATGCTTTAAGCGCTTTTGTGTAGCAAATATGCGGGCCTGTACACATATCGGTATAGTCGCCCTGCGTAAAAAAGCTTATTTCGGCATTTTCGTCCAAATCGTACAAATGTTCAACTTTATATTCTTCGCCGCGCTCTTTCATAAGCTCAATTGCTTCGGCTCTTGTCATAACAAACGGCTTAAAGGGTAAATTTTCTTTAACTATTTTTTTCATTTCGGCCTCGATTTTTGCCAAATCCTCGTCGGATAATTTATCGTCGCCCAAATCTATGTCATAGTAAAAACCGCTGTCGGTTGCGGGACCGTACGCAAAATGCGCGTTTTTGTACAGTCTTTTTACAGCCTGTGCCATAATGTGTGCGGCACTGTGGCGCAGTACGTGCGCCGCCTCATTTTCGGGACATTCGAATGCATTCCCTGATTTATCTATTATTTTCATAACATCAATCTCCGTTTCCGTTTTTAAAAAACACTTTTTTATTCGTCCAAAATATTGCCCTCGGCGTCAAACAAAGGAAGTTTGCCGAGCGTTACCAAATCGTGTCTTTCGGCAGCGTCGCCCTCTGCAAGCACCGCCATTTTGCCCACAATATTTCCGCCTGCTTTTTTAACAAGATATTCAAGCGACGCAAGCGATTCGCCCGTGCTTATTACATCATCTACAATAAGTACACGTTTGCCTTTTATTTTTTCGACTTCCGCACCGCCCAAACACAAGCTTTGAATATTATCGGTTGTAATTGAGTTTACATCGGTGCTTACTATATTATCCATATACACTTTGGGCGCTTTGCGTGCAACCACATAATAGTTTTCGCCGCTTTGGCGCGCCATTTCGTACAAAAGCGGAATACCTTTGCTTTCGGCGGTTATCATAACGTCGTGCTCGGGAGCTTTTTTTACCAATTCCGCAGCCGCCGCTTTTGTAATTTCAACGTCGCCAAACATAATAAATGCGGCTATTGCAATATTATCGTTTACCTTGTACATCGGCAGTTCACGCTTTAAACCCGCAATTGTCATTGTGTATTTTTTTCCTATGTATCTTTCCATAATTAAAATCGAACCCTTCGTTTTTATTTAGTGCGTCATAAGGCAAGAAAGAGTCAAACTCACATTGGTTTAACATAGAGATTTTCGCCGTTATTACGTCAAACACCTTGAAAATACG
>USKN01000138.1 GCA_900555295.1 uncultured Eubacteriales bacterium | reverse complement strand
AGGTCCCTTAAAAATTTCAATATAAATCATTAACCCGGAGGCCATCCCAAATTTCTGCCCGCAAGCAAATGAAAATGCAGATGATTAACTGTTTGACCGCCGTCCTCGCCGCAATTGTTTACAAGACGAAAACCTTTTTCGTCAAATCCCATATCGCACGCAATTTTTGACGCAACCTTAAATATGTGACCCACAACATCACTGTTTTCGTCATTAAGTTCAAGTGCCGACGATATATGCTGTTTCGGTACAATCAATATGTGTACGGGTGCCTGCGGATTTAAGTCGTTAAATGCCGCAACTTTATCGTCTTGGTACACATACTTTGTGGGTATTTCGCCGTTTGCGATTTTGCAAAAAATACAATCTGACATTTTTATAACCTCCTTTTAAATATCGTATACAAATATTGTTTGCACACTGAATTAAACAGCGTTTTATTCATAAAATCCGTAATAGGTTTTACCTTAATTTCCAATTTTTAATTGCTTTTATATGTTGCTTTCAACATTTAAAAGTGCCTCATCGATTTTAGATTTATCTTTACCGGCACCGCGCGCAAGTTCGGGTTTTCCGCCGCCGCTGCCGCCTGCAATCTGCGTAATTGCCTTTATTATTTTGCCTGCGTGCGCACCGCTTTCAACCGCCGTTTTGTTTGCCATACACAAAAAGCTTATTTTATCGTCCTTTGCACCGCACATTGCAATCACTGCGGCAGTATCCGCCATTTTGTCGCGTACCTGCTCCGCTGCCGTCATAAGCTCGTTCATACCCATATCTTCGTAATATGCGGTTATAACCTTTATGCCTTTTACTTCTTTGGCATTGTTTAAAATATCGCCAACCGCACTTTGCGCAAGTTTTGCACGCATTTGCTCAATCTGTCGGCCGTATTCTTTAACTTCGCCCATAACCTTTTCGGCTCTCGATACAACCTCGGTTACATTTGATTTTAATACATCGGCGGCATTTTGTATAACTTCGTCTTTTGCGTTTATATAATCCAAAACCGCCGCGCCCGTTATTGCCTCAATTCTTCTTGTACCTGCCGCAACACCGCTCTCGGATAAAATTTTAAACAATCCTGCCTCCGATGTGTTTTTAAGGTGTGTGCCACCGCAAAATTCAGCTGAATAATCGCCCATAGTAACCACACGTACCACATCGCCGTATTTTTCGCCGAACTGCGCCTCTGCGCCCAATTTTTTAGCCTCCTCAATGGGGAGTTCTTTTATTACAATCGGCATTGCCTCAAGAATTGCGTCGTTTACCGTTTTCTCGGCAAGTTTTATTTCGTCTTTTGTCATTGCCTCAAAGTGCGAAAAGTCAAATCTTAAATGTTTTGCGTTTACTTCACTTCCCGCCTGGGCAACGTGAACACCCAGCACTTCTTTGAGCGCCTTGTGCAAAAGGTGGGTTGCGGAGTGGTTTCGGCATATCGCCATACGGTTTTTCTTATTTACTTCAAGCGTTACTTCGTCGCCGACCGAAAAACTCCCCTCGCAAACTTTAACGTGGTGCAAGTAAATTCCGTCGCCCGTTTTTTTGGTGTCAACCACTTCGGCTTTTGCGTTTTGAGTATAAATTACACCTATATCGCCTGTCTGGCCGCCCATTTCGGCATAAAACGGGGTTTTGTCGGTAACAATAACTCCTTCGTCGCCGGTGCCTATTGCCTGCTGTGTTTCACCGCCGTATGCAATACCGCAAATGCGGGCATTATCGGTTAAATCGCTGTAACCCGTAAACACCGTGGCTTTTGCGCCGGCAAAATCGTATACCGTTTCCGAATCCCAGCTTGAACCGTCTTTACGTGCCTTGCGTGCGGTTTCTTTTTGAATTGCAAGCATTTTATCAAATCCGTCACGGTCAACGGTTAAACCGTTTTCGGAGCAAATTTCAACCGTTAAGTCAATGGGAAATCCGTATGTGTCGTTAAGCTTAAACGCTTCCTCACCGCCGAGAACCGTGCTGTTTTGCTGTTTTGCCTTTTCAATGTATTCGCCCAAAATGGAAAGGCCTTTATCTATTGTTTTGGCAAATCTTTCTTCTTCTATTTTAATTATTTTCTTAATGTACTCGCGCTTTTCGGCAAGCTCGGGGTAACCCTGTTTTGATTCGTCTATAACCGTATCGGCAACCTTATACAAAAATTCGCCGTTAACGTTAAGCAATTTTCCGTGACGTGCGGCACGGCGCAAAAGACGTCTTAAAACATATCCTCTGCCCTCGTTTGACGGCACAACACCGTCCGATATCATCATAACCGTACTTCTTATATGGTCGGTTATAACACGTAGCGATACGTCTGTTTTTTCGTCGGTTTTGTATTTAACGTCCGCAATGCGCGATATATGTTCCATAACATTTTTAACGGTATCAACCTCAAATAAATTATCAACATTTTGCATAATTGCCGCAAGACGTTCAAGACCCATACCCGTATCTATATTGGGGTGGTCAAGACGGTTGTAATTGCCGTCCTCGTCTTTATCGAACTGTGTAAATACCAAATTCCACACTTCCATAAATCTGTCGCAGTCACAGCCGAGTTTGCAGGTGGGTTTTCCGCAGCTGTATTTCATTCCGCGGTCAACGTGTATTTCGGAACAAGGACCGCAAGGACCTGTGCCGTGTTCCCAAAAGTTATCTTCTTTACCCATTTTTACAACGCGGTCGGCAGGTACGCCTATTTCGTTTATCCAAATATCGCGCGCCTCGTCGTCCTCCTCGTAAACGGTTATCCACAGCTTGTCTTTTGGAATTTGCATAACTTCGGTTAAAAATTCCCAGCCCCACGAAATTGCCTCGTGTTTAAAATAATCGCCAAACGAAAAGTTGCCGAGCATTTCAAAAAAAGTACCGTGACGTGCGGTTTTTCCAACACATTCAATATCGGGCGTTCTTATGCATTTTTGGCAGGTGGTAACACGCTTGCGCGGCGGAACCTCCGCCCCCGTAAACCACTTTTTCATAGGTGCCATACCCGAATTTATAAGCAAAAGACTCGCGTCGTTTTTTGGCACAAGAGGAAAACTCCCGAGCCTTAAACAGCCTTTTGACTCAAAAAAGCTTAAAAACTTTTCACGAATATCGTTAAGTCCCATATATTCCATTTTTTCCATTCCTTTCAGTTACGTATGCTATAATTTTATACCAAAGTTAATAAAATGTCAACTTATTTATATGTTTTATTTTAAATCGAGTATATATGACGCAATAATTGCCGCCGCGGGAATATAGTCACGCGCACAGCACAAATTGTTTTTGGCAGTGTAAAACGGCGATGTCACTCCGTATCGCGGCATATTTTGGGTGGGTATTGCCGAGTCGGACGAGTAACATTCGTATATTACGCCGTGTTTTTCAAACTCGTTTTTAACAAGCAAAATCGATTTTTTTATTATTTCGTCCGCTTTTTCGTTAAAACCGTATTCTTTAAGTCCGAGCGCCGTTAAATAATTGTATTCGAGCCATACGGGGCCACGGTACATATCGGCGCATTTTGTTTGCTCTTTGCGTGATACCGACGGTATCGGCATACGGGTATTAAACTCTGCCGGATTTTTTAATTTATCGCAAATTGCCGCTGCACTTTGGGGTGTGCATATTCCGCCGAAAAGGGGCATAAATCCCGCAACCGTTTTTATATTTTTAAAATGCGAGCTTACTATTGTTTTGTCGTAATAAAAACCGTCGTCGCTGTTATACAAAACGATGTTTGCGGCACGCTTTATACGGTCAAACATTACTTCCCAATATGCCGCTTCGCTGCGCATTTGAAGTGTTTTTGCAATTTTTGCCAAATGGCGTGCCTCGTTTGCCGTAAAGCTTGTAAGGTCAACGCTGTCTTGTATTACACCGTCATCATAAATCGGTGAGTTTTTCATATTGCATTCCGTGGAAAAAGCGGCGTTATAGTTATCGCTGTGCCATTCAAATACGTTGTTTTTGTTTATATCGCGGTTATCTGTAATATACTTAACATATGTACGCAGTTTGGGGTAATATTTTTCGAGCGTTTTTGTATCGCCGCCAAAAACCTCCCACATTGCCCATACCAATACGGGCGGTGCAATAAATTCTTCGCGGCAGGTTTGTTTAAACGGCAGAGCGCCGCTTTTGAGTATCATATCGCACACCGTAAGTACGGTGCTTTTTGCATACTCGGCAAAAATATTTTTACAGCACACCGCCGCAATTAAACTTTTAAAAACGCTTATTCCGTCGTATGCGTTTACATACGGAAGTATAACGGGCGGTCTGTCCGAAAATGTGTTGCCGTATATACCCGCCTTAACGGTTGATACACATTTATAGTAAAGTTTTTCTATATCTTCTATAACATTTCGCGGTGCGTTTATTGTTTGGTAAAAATCCACTTTTTTATTTATTTCGGCATTTATGTTTTCTTTAACCGCGTCTTTTGCGGATTTTAAAGCGTCCTCACGTGTTTTTCCGTACGATACGGCATATTTTGTACCCGTGGTTTTATCACACGCAACGGCAAAGTATTCATCGGCGGCAGAGTAAAGATATACACCCTCCGCCTCGTTTGTTACGGTAAAATCTCCGTCAACCGAAAAATGCGCATTTACATACATACTCGAGTAAAACAGCATAGTGTTTTGCTTTGTCATAATCATACTCATTGTATACTCGTCGCCGTTTGATATAAGCTTTGCCGTTACAATATCGCTCAAAACACACATAGGCGTTATTAAATCTATGTTTGTCATATCTATGTAAAAACAGGCTTTGTTTAAAAACTGCGCTCCGAACTTTGAGGCAAATAAAGTTCCCCAAAGCGCACAATCGGGATTACATTCGCCGTTTACCGCCGAAAAGCTTAAAACGGCTCCCTCGCCCCATATTGACGGAAATAACATTTAACATCACTCCAATAACCAATTTCAAATGTTATTATATCGCAGGGTTTTAATTTTGTCAATGATTAAGAAATATCCCCCAATTTTATTAAAAATTTGCCAAAATTCGCCAAAGATATGTAATTTATTACAAAAGTCGCAAAAACGCAAAAAAAAGGTTGAAAAAGTATAGGAACTATATAAGAATATCC
>USKN01000137.1 GCA_900555295.1 uncultured Eubacteriales bacterium | reverse complement strand
AGGTAAACTTTACAGACAAAAAATTGCCGAGGCAGAAATAGGCGGAGCCGAAGAAAAGGCAAAAAGCATTATTGCCGAAGCACAAAAGGCAGCCGAAACAAAAAAGAAAGAAGCTTTGATTGAAGCTAAAGAAGAAATTCATAAAAGCAGAAGTGAATTTGAAAGAGAATTAAAAGAGAGACGTAATGAAATAAACCGTCAGGAACGAAGAGTACAGCAAAAAGAAGAAAATCTTGACAAAAAAAGCGAAAGCATTGAAAAGAAAGACGAGTTGCTTAACCAAAAAATTAAAGAGGCCGACGCTTTAAAGCAGGAAACGGCTAAAGTTAAAAGCGCTCAACTTGAAATTTTGGAGAGAATATCAGGATTGTCGGTTGACGAAGCTAAAGATTATTTGCTTAAAAATATTGAATCCGAAGTTCGTCACGAAGCGGCAATAATGATTAAGGATATTATATCTCAGGCAAAAGAAGAAGCCGATAAAAAGGCTAAAGACATTATAAGTACAGCAATACAAAAATGTGCCGCAGACCACGTGGCGGAAACAACCGTATCGGTTGTATCACTGCCCAATGATGAAATGAAGGGCCGTATAATAGGCCGTGAGGGACGAAACATTCGTACACTTGAAACACTTACGGGAATTGACCTTATAATAGACGATACCCCGGAGGCGGTTGTACTGTCGTGCTTTGACCCCATTAAGCGCGAGGTTGCGCGTATGGCACTTGAAAAATTAATTGTTGACGGAAGAATACACCCTGCAAGAATAGAAGAAACGGTTGAAAAATCACGTAAAGAACTTGACGCAATTATTAAGCAGGAGGGTGAACAGGCAACGTTTGAAACGGGCGTTCACGGTTTGCACCCAGAACTTGTTAAGCTTTTGGGCAGAATGAAATTTCGCACAAGCTACGGTCAAAATGTACTTAAACATTCAACCGAGGTTGCACATCTTGCCGGTATTATGGCGGCAGAATTGGGTGCCGATATAAAAATTGCCAAACGTGCGGGGCTTTTGCACGATATAGGTAAATCGGTAGACCACGAAATAGAAGGCTCACACGTTGATATAGGTGTTGATATTGCCAAAAAATACCACGAAAGCAATGAGGTTATTCACGCAATTCAGGCTCATCACGGTGATGTTGAACCCACAACCGTTATTGCCTGCATTGTTCAGGCATGTGACGCAATAAGCGCGGCACGTCCCGGAGCAAGACGCGAAAACCTTGAAACATACATTAAACGTCTTGAAAAGCTTGAGGAGATTGCAAACTCCTTCAGCGGTGTTGAAAAATCTTTTGCAATTCAGGCGGGCAGAGAAATAAGAATTATGGTTAAACCCGAAAATGTAAAAGAAGATGAAACCGTATTGCTTGCAAGAGATATAGTTAAAAAAATCGAAAGTGAACTTGAATATCCCGGTCAGATAAAAGTAAATGTTATCAGGGAAACACGTTCGGTGGATTACGCAAAATAATAACATACCGAAAAGGTTGTTCCGTAAAAAACATATTGTATTTTCGGAACAGCCTTTTTATTCTTTATTAAATATAAAAAATAAGAGGATAATAAGAGAGGAATAGTATAACTTGAATATTTTAATTATAGGAGATATTTTCGGCGAATGCGGTCTTGAATATTTAAAGCTTGTATATCGTGAAATATGCGAAACCGAAAATATATCGTTTACAATTGCAAATGCCGAAAACGTTTCGGGCGGTAACGGTATAAGCCGAGCCGATTATTATACTTTGTGCGATTTGGGTATAGATGTAATTACAATGGGTAACCATACGTTTGGAAGACGCGATATAATAACGCTGTCGGAAAACGAAAATAATATAATCCGCCCCGTAAATTACCCGCCGTCGGTTCCGGGCAAAGGTTATACCAAAATTAAATGCGGCGGTAAAAATATAGGTATTATAAATGCTATGGGCAGGGTAAATTTGCTCAATATAGATTGCCCGTTCACGGGTGTTGCCGATACAATCGACAAATTAAAAAACAACTGCGATATGATTTTTTTAGATTTTCACGCAGAGGCAACGAGCGAAAAGCGCGCAATGGGGTATTTTGTTGACGGCAAAATAACGTGTATGTTTGGAACGCATACGCACGTTCAAACCGCCGATGAGTGCATTTTGCCAAAAGGTACGGCATATATAACCGATGTTGGTATGACAGGTGCCGTTCATTCTGTTTTGGGTGTGAGCAAAGATGTTATAATAGAAAGATTTTTAACGGGTATGCCTCAAAAATTTGAACACGCGAGCGGAAAAGCAAAGCTGTGCGGAGCGGTTGTAACGGTAGACGACAATACCAATCGCGCCGAAAGTATAAAGCGTATTTTATATACCGATTAATTTTTTTAATTTGAAAGGGGATATTAAATTTTATGAATAAAAAAACGTTAAACCGTAAAATATGCATATTAATTACCCTTTTGCTTATTGCGGCAATTGCCGTTGCGGGCTGTGTAAATAAAAACCAAAACGGCACAACCGATAACGGTAAAGACGATCAAAAATATATACCCGATTACGGCGGAACGGTAAACATAGCCTGTAACACGCCAAATTCGTTAAATCCGCTTAAAACCGCATACAACAATGTTGCGGATATGCTGTTTTTTGTGTATGAGGGACTTTTTACGGCAAACGAGGATTTAACGGTAAATCCCGTGCTGGCGCAAAAATATACCGTATCCACATCAAACAAAATGTATGCCATAACGCTTAAACAGGGCGTAAAATTTCACGACGGCAGAGATTTTACATCGGCAGATGTTATTGCCACAATGGATTACTTAAAAAATTACGAAACCAATTATTCACAATGTGTGGCGGATATTTTAAGCTATACCGCCGTTGATGACTATACGGTAAATATAGAGTTAATTAATCCCCAACCCGATTTTATGGCGGTAATGGATTTTCCGATATTGCCGCGCGGACTTACGAAAGAAGCGTTTGAAGCGCAAAATCAGGCATTTATTCCAAACGGTACGGGGCGTTATAAATTTGCAAGCTCCAATCAGTTAAGGGGTATAACGCTTACAAAAAACAGCGAGTGGCACGGCAAAGACGCAACGTATATACAGGATATAAACGTGGAATATTTAGACGACGAGGACGCTATATTTAAAAGCTTTAACTCGGGCGAGCTTGATATGATAACAACAAGCGATTTGAAATGGGGCGAATTTTCGTTTTCGGCAGATATAAAGGGTTATGAATGCGGTACGGGAAGTTATACGTATATAGGGGTAAATGCAGATATTGATTTTTTGTCGGACAAAGAAAACCGAAAAGCCATTGCCTCCCAAATAGATAAAAAAGACCTTTGCGAGGCGGTTGTGTTTAAACACGGCTACCCGGCATACACTCCCGTAATATCAACATCGCAGTACAGCAAAAATATTCAAAAGGGTACAAAAGTTAAAGACGGTAATTCAAAAAAAGTGCAAAACTATAATGTATCGGTTTATCTTTTGTACAACAGTGAAAGCGAAGAAAAAGCGCGCGCCGCGGATTTTATTAAAAAAAGCCTTGAAAGCTCGGGAATAAAAATTATACCTATTGTTGTGGATTTTAACACATACTGCGAAAAAATAAAAAACAATGATTATCAGCTTTATTTGGGCGAGGTTAAAATGGCAAACAATATGAATATGGATTTTATGTTTAACGGTGTTTTAAAAACCGACCAGAATTTATGTAATTTTGCGTCGGACGAGTTTTATTCACTTATAAACAATTACGATTTGCTTACAACGGAGGGTGAGCAAACATCTATAGTGTATACAAATCTTTTGAATTTCTTTAATGAAAATGTACCTCAAATACCGCTGTATCACAAAACAAAAGCGCTTTATGTAAACCCACGGATTAAAGGAAAAATAAAGCCGAATATGTCTACATTTTACGGTGATGCGGGCGGAATGTATATAAATACAAAAGAAAAATAAAAATCGGAATGTACTGCCGTCAAAATGTACAGACCGTGTAAATTTAATAAAAACGCCGTATCAAAATTATTATTTATATGCGGTAATATTTGCGTTTGCACAGCTTGATTTTGCGGTACATATGATAGCCTTTGAGCCTCTTTTTTGGAATAAGCTTGTATGTTTGCAAAACCATAGAAAGTATTACAACAACCCACACGCAGTATTGCCATTTTGCAGGCAGCCTTTTTGCGGTAATGGTGTTTTTTGCATTTGACATATAAAATGCCCCCTTATGAGTAAAAAATTGTTAAATGTAATTACACTTGTAGCTACTATAATTCGTATAGCATAGTCAGCTACACTTGTCAAGTGTTTTTAAAAATTATTATAAATTATAACTTGATAATTATATTTTGTTGTGATATAATTAGCCTATTAATATTACTACATTCAAAAAGGGGAGTTTAAAATGAAATTACAGGATAAAACGGTTGCCTTTTTGGGCGACAGTATAACAGCCGGCGTCGGCACTTCAAACAATGGGGCGCGGTTTTCGGAATTGTTAAAAAATAATGCAAAGTTAAAAGATATTAAAAATTACGGAATATCCGCTACACGAATTGCACGTCAGCAAAAAATAACCGACGAATTTATAGACACTCGCTCGTTTTGCGAAAGAGTTGATGAAATAGAGAGTTGCGATATTATTGTTGTGTTCGGCGGTACAAACGATTACGGACACGGCGACGCAAAATTTGGTGAATTTGACGACAGAACCCCTGATACATATTGCGGCGCAGTTCATTATTTAATGAAAAAGCTGATTGAAAATCACCCGACATCGGAAATTGTATTTATAACTCCGCTTCACAGAGAAAACGAAAATAATTTAAACGCAAGCAATAATCTGCCGCTTAAGGCATATGTGGATATGATTAAAAAAACTGCAGAATTTTACGGTTTGCCCGTTCTTGATTTATATTCAACATCGGGTATTTGCCCCGATATTGAAATAAGCAAAAAAACATACTGCCCCGACGGACTTCACCCGAACGATTTGGGAAATATGCGTATAGCGCAGAGATTAGAGGCTTTTTTGCATACTCTTTAAAATAAAAAAAGTTGAG
>USKN01000136.1 GCA_900555295.1 uncultured Eubacteriales bacterium | reverse complement strand
TTATGATTTAACGGGAAGCGGTGTTGAAATAGGCAGCCAATTTCATATAGAATACAAATTTTTTGATGATAATCCGAATTCTAAAGATGAAAAATTTAATGTTAAATATTACGTTGAAGACAATCCTAAAACAGATTTTAATATGATGCTGCTGCAGCCTTACACATATTCATCTAACCCCGCACAGCGTTTTGAAATAAGTAACAAGTCGGGATACAATGAGTACTCTTTGCAACCGCATAATTCTGCATACACAACATCTGTCGAAGATTTTACAAATTACAAATTATACGGAAATGACCTAACTTGGATTTCAAAATCAGAAAACGGAAGTTATCCGTATGTTATGTATGATTTTGTAAAAGAATATTCATTCAGCGAAATAGCGCTTGCTTTTAAGGAAGATGTTACAGACAGTCAAAAATCGCAGTACGAAGTGTTACTTTCAAACGATAAGCATTTTAAAGATTTTGCACGTGTTGCCGTTCAAAACGATGCACCGGGTGAAGTGGCAGATTATAAAATAACCGATAAAAATAAATATCGTTATATGATGATAAGAAAAACTGTTCCGGAGGATTTTGCAATTACATCTGTATATGCATTTACACCCGATCTTCCAAATCAAATTGTACGTCAAATGTGCGAAAATATTGAAGTATCAAATAATTATTTCACACGTTGTGCCGATGTTGAATATTCGGCAATACCTATTTTTGCATATGCCTGCGAAAATTTAAAAGTTTTAAATAACGAAATATGCAATATGCCATACACAGGTATATCATACGGCTTAAATTGGGGTTCGTACGGAATGTGCGGAAAAGGCGTAATAAAAAACAATTATATTCATGATGTTTGTACAATAAACGGTGACGGCGGCGGAATATATACTCTCGGTAATCATAACGGTAGTGAAATAAGCGGTAACTATATATATAACACAGGCATCGGACACGGTATATATCTTGATAACGGTACATATGGCATTGATGTTAAGAATAATGTAGTTGAACTTTCTATGGATACATTAAATGTTAATACGGGAGCCCTTGATAATAAAGCTGACTCAACATATTCGCCAAAATATGTTTTTACAACGTGGGCAACTGCAGACGCTATAGATATTACAAATAGTGTTGAATATATTATCGGCAGCGAACCCGAAGCGGTTACATCAATAAAAAATAATTCAGGACTTGAAAAAGAATTTTCTTCAATTAAGGATAAAGTAGAAAACAGAGCTTGCACAACAAGTGTGTATATGGGGGCATCAAGTAATTGCAGTGTTGCGCAAAAACATAAAAACGATCAAATAGAAGAACTCGGATATGTAATAAGTAAAATTAAAGCAAATATTCCAATAGGTAATGCCAATGTGAATTTAATAAAGGATTTACTTAACAAGTCGGATGATATTGGAATGACGAGTGCAAAAGATATTTCCGAATTAACAGATGTTGTTAAAGAAATTGCAGAACTTTGCAAAAGTCCGAGCCTTGATTCGAGAATATCGGAATACACAGACCTTATTAATTCGGTACAGCCTGTAGATAATATACAAGTTGCTGCAAATGTTCAATGCGTAGAAAGAAAGTATTATGACAAATTTAAAAAACTTCTTGATGAACAAAAAACAAATAAGGATTTTAACAACTATTCCGAGCTTGACAAAGCATATTCGGAATTTGTGCAAAATATGCTTTTGCCGGAATTGTATAACGCAAGTGTAGACGGTGAAAAGTGTAATGTTAATCAGCAAAATAAAACAATTACGGTTTATACATCGCAAGACAGTATCAAATCTGATAAATTGGCATTAAGTCTTGCGCCCAACACCGAAGTTGTTAGCAGCATTCCTTTATTGGAATTAAACAAAAAAGTACAAATAGCATTATGCGCCAAAGGCTCAAAAAAATATGCCTTTTGGCAAGTGGAAGTTTTGCCCGACAGCGACAGAGAACCCAAGACACAGCTTGATAATTCTTTATTTAAATTTGATGATGAATTATACGGCGGTATTGAACGCGGATACGACAACACTGTAACAATATTGCCTTTTGGTGCGGATTACTGCGCGTATTATGACGGTAAAATAAATGTAAGCGATAATACTTCGGTTAAATTTGCAGTAAATAAAACTAATTGGAATAATAAGGTTAATTTTGTAATAGGCGCTCAAAAGCTTACAGGCTTTACCCCAACCGCCTCAAGCTCCGAATATGACAGAATAGAAATAGAGTTTTACAACAAAATTATGAGGGCATATTTGGTAACAGGCGGCAAAAAAAACTTACTGTCCGATAAAATTTGTGAGGTTGAATACAATACGGTAAACACCTTGTCGTACCGTCTGGAAAATACGTCTGATTCAACAGCGGCATTTTTCAATATTAACGGTAATGAATACAAATTTTACATTCCTAAAATAATATCGGGAGAAACATTTGGTTTTTATTCATACAACAATTCTGTAACTCTTTACTGATTATAATTTTATTGGGAGATAATTATGAAAAAGAAAATAATTTCAATATTTACAGTATTAACAATAGTAATTTCAACACTGTCATTTAATGTATTTGCCCAAAATGATGAGTACAGCCTTATTTTTGACAATGACGGCAGCAAGCTCGAATGTGTCAGCATATATATGGGTGACGACATTCATAATAAAGTTGATAGTATAACAGACGGTACTTTTAACGAAAAACCAGCAAAATACTATTCCGATAAAGACGGCAATGAAGTATTCAGAATAAACGGCGGTGTTTCGGAAAATGCTATTGATAATAACACCAAAACATATGCCGGCAGTGCCTGTGCACCAAACGCACAGTTGCAAAATCCATATCTTGAAGTCGATTTGGGTAAAGCGGCAATTATAAAAAACGTAACATTGATGCTTGCAAATGTTAATGACGATGCTTCGGCAGGATTTAATATTACTGTATCATCAGACGGTGAAAATTGGACTGTTTTGGCACAAGAAACAAAAGATCATAAACCGCAGTCGGCGGATGAAAATATTTGTGAAATTGTTGAACGTGAAAGCGGTTCATTATATAGGGATTTAACATTAAAAACATATGACGCATTCAGATATATAAGACTTGTAAGACCTACGGTTTTAACAGGCCGCGGATATGCAATTCCGTGGATAATAGAAATAAATGCAAGCGGATATTATGTGGACGTTACGAACCCCAAAAACGGTGATACGAATGTTTCAAACGTGGGTGATAATAAAACAGAAAATATTACAATTCAATTTTGTAATGAAATGAATGTTGGCACATTAAATCCCAACAACATTTACATAGTTGACGAAAACGATAACCGCGTTGAGTATACGGATTATTCAAATTCAAAGCAGGAATACATTATTCCTTTGAAAATCCTTAACAGTTACGGTAAATACACTGTATTTGTATCTGAAAATGTTCAAAGAATTGACGAAACAAATATTGAAGGATACAGTTTTAGCTTTGAAACGGGGCTTATTACAAAAGGAAAAAAGCCTATAAGCGAAATAATATCTTCAACGTATCCGCAAAATAACGAAACAGATGTTTCAAATACGGATAAAGGCAATATCGAAATACATTTTGCGGCAGAAATTGCAGATATTAATAAAAACAATGTTAAAATTAAAGACAGTAACGGCAATAATGTTGACTACTCTAATGAAGAGTTTAACGGTAATGTATATACAATACCCTTGAGCAATTTAAACTCAAACGAAACATATACGGTAAGTGTATCAAACATTAATACTACCGACGGTTACGAATCGGACGGAGAGTATATATTTGAATTTACAACAGGTATTATAGGCGGGAATATTGATTTAAATGAGGTATATTCAAATGTTGAATTTGGTGGAAACATCGACAGCGTAAGCAATATAGACGATATGCCGTTTATTGAAGTTGTATTTAAAAAAGATATTATTGCAGAAAGTCTTAAAGAAGCTGTTGTAATACAAGACAACGGCGGAAATGCCATTGTGTGCAATAATTGCAATTATAAAAATCAAAAATATTATTTGGATAAAAGCGTATTAACTTCGGATACTGATTACAAGCTTGTTATATACTCCGATAAACTTAAAGTTAAAAACCGCAATGTTGTCGGCAATAATATTGAAATTCCGTTTAAAACATCAAAAATTATTGCTGTTGCAGGGGTTGACGGAAAGTATATAACAGATGTGGCTAAAAGAAAAGCCGTATCGTCATCACAGGGAGTGGATGCAAATGTTATTGTAGACGGTTCTGTGGTTAATAATCTGCAAATTAAATCAAATAAACTTATTATAGATTTAAACGGTTATTACAATGTTGTTGCGGTAATGCACACACCTACAAGTGCTTACGATTATTCAAACAATCAAAATGCATGGCATACAAACAACATAAGATTTTGGCTTGGAAACGATTATGATATGGAATTTTCAACATATAAAAATGTGGGTATTACACAATCAAGTCCGTATTCACAAATATTATCGGTTACCCCCGAATATTCACGTTATATAGGTATAGACAATCCAGGATATGCCGCTGTTTTGGGTGAGATAAGTGTATATGCATTAATTGACGTTACATACGAAAATTTGACGTATACACTAACGGGAACAACTTTAAATGTAACGGGAAGTGCCAAAAATTATTCAGGTAATGCGCCTGATGCTTATATGGTATTTGCATGCTACGATAAAGATGATAATTTAGACAAAATTTACTTAAAAAAAGTTGATGTATCAAATTACGGAAATAATACTTTTGACTCATCGGTTACGTTAGAGTCAACAGTTTCGGCAGTTAAAGTTTTTATAACAACCAATTTAAACGAATTTGATATTCAAACTGATGTTATTAACATAAATGTGTGAGGGGAGGCAAACTACATTGAAATCAGCAAAAAAAATATTGGCTTTGACTGCTGCGGTTTTCTTTACATTTACAAATGCGTATGCCGACGGTAGTGCAGCAGATAAACTTTCGTTCAAAGCCGAAAGTAACGGGTTTGAAATAAGTGCTTTGGAAACGTTTGATTTTACCGACCGTATGAGTATAACATTACTTAA
>USKN01000135.1 GCA_900555295.1 uncultured Eubacteriales bacterium | reverse complement strand
GCTGTGTTTATATACCGTGCATTAAAAGACAAGCTCAATATCGGCGAAAGCCAATTGCTGTTTGACGACAGCTCCGATATAGCTGACTATGCAAAAGACGCGGTACAGTGTCTTACAAATAACGGTATAATTATGGGAGATAACAACAAATTTATGCCAAACGGCAATGCAAGCAGAGCCGAAGTTTGCGTTATGTTATACAGGTTAATAGACAGGGGGTACATTAAATAATGAAAAGCATTATGAAAAATAAATTTATTGCAGCAGTTTTAATGTTATGTTTTTTAATTAACGCCGTATTTATTGCCCCTGTATTTGCTGACGATAATACACAGGGATATGTTTTAAACGCAAATTACGATAAAGCGTGGAGTATTACAAGAGGCTTAAAAATTAACACATTTAAAGATACGCAGCGTACCGAAAATATATCCAGAGCCGAATTTGCGGGCGTACTGTACAATGCTTTTTTAAACGACGGCGGCAAAGGCACAACTCAAATGTTTACAAAAGACGGCGGAAGTGACGCGTTTTCATCTGCTGTATCGGCATTTGCAGATGTTTCGCAGGAAGATTTATATTTTAACGAAATTAATAAAATTGCAGGTGCGGGTTTTATGTCGGGTGACGAAAACGGTAATTTTAATCCCGATGAAAATGTTACATACATTCAGGTATTAAAAACGCTTTTAACAATTGCGGGCTATAATTCAATTGCGGTTACCGAAAGCGATTGGACGGTTGCATATTACAAATTGGCGCGAAAACTTGATATGTGCATTGAAAATACCGATACAAACAGTGAACTTGCAAAAGAAGAAGTAATGCAGATATTTTATAACTTACTTAATGTAAAAACATTAACGGTAAAGGATATTACAAATAATAATATACATTATTCGTCAAAAAGCAACAAAACCGTATTAAAAGAAATTCTTGATGTTAATTTATACGAAGGTCAAATGACATATAACGGATATTCGTATATAACATATAATGAAAATGCCGACGGCGGAAAAATAACGGTTGACGGTGTAAGCATTAAAACAAACGGTGATATTCCGGTGCTTAATTTACTCGGAAGAAACGTTAAAGCATACTGCACCAAAAATGATGAACTGTTATATGTTATTGCAGATGATGATGACGATGTTACAAAAATTAACGCAAGAGATATTGAAAGTTTTAATGGAAGTACCGTAGAGTACAGCGAAAACAACAAAACCAAAAAAATAAGTATAAGCGGTTATCCCGTTATTTTAAACGGTAAAGCATTGGGGAATTACAATAATGATTTATTTGATTTTGAATTTGGCAATGTTGTTATTTCAAACGATTTAAAATACGTAAATATAACAAGATATGATAATGTTATTGTATCGTCAATAGATTCGTACACTAACACAATTTACGATGAAGTATCGGGCTTGAGCATTACCGTAAACGACAGTGACGCTGTATTTATATACAATTCAAACAACGAAAAAATTACGTTTGCCGATATAACTCCCGACAATGTTATTTTGTCAATAAGCACAGACGGTTACAAAGAATTATATGTATCGGACAACGTGGTATCGGGTACTTTGGAGAGCATTGACAGGGAAGGCAGAAAAATAAAGGTTTCGTCAAAAAATTACAATCTTGCCGACAGTATAAACATTGACGATTTTAAAATATCGTCCAATGTAAAAATATATGTTAATACAATGGGGTATGTATCGTATATTAAATACGACTTAAAAGGGAACGATTTTATTTACGGATATGTTGTAAAATCCGACAAAGTAAGTTCACTGAATACGATTTACAAATCCAAAATTTACAGCGAGGACGGTAAGTTTTATACACTTGAATACGCACAAAAGATTAAAGCAACCGACAGCAAAAACAATACGTCAACCGTTGATATTACCAAAATAGGCAATATAATAGGCGGCTATACGGGACTGTTAAGATACAAACTTAATGTTGACGGCTTAATAAACTGCATAGAAATTCCGCTCAAATCAAAAGATGATTTTGTGGAAGGTCAAGACAGGCTTGTTGAAAAATATATTGATTCAACGGGAGCAAACTGCTACAGAACCGAAACAAAATCATTTGGCTACGACGCATATTTGGACGGTTCGGTAAAAATATTTACAATACCAGATGACCTTTCAAACGAAGACGCATTTGATATTGTTGATATGGGTGAACTTGTTGATATTGAAACAAACACATTATATGCATATTTTAACGAGTTTGATACGGCAATACCCGAGGCGGTTGTATTAAACAACCGTGCAAGTAAAAATGTTCCCACACCCACGGATTTAAAGGTGGTAACAAAAATCTACTCCGAAGTTGTTGACGACGAAATATACGATTGTGCAACTCTTGCCGGGTCGGGTTCAAAAACAGTTACCGTACGTGTTAAACGTGAAGATGACGTACCGTATTTTGATAACGTAAAATCATTTATAGGACTTAATAATCACAAATTGTGCGAGGGCGATATTGTAACTTGTACATACAATGCAGATTCATTTGAAGTTTTGGGAATTGCCGTAGTGTTTGCATCAAACGATGAAGCCCCGGCAGGCAAAGGCGCAAATAAAGGTTACCTTGCAGATTGCGGATATATTGCAAGCGAGCAAAGATATTCCGACAAATATTTTATAAATACCGATTTGTACAACGAGTATATGTCGGGTACAACCAAGTTTGACAGCATTTCGTCTTTTATTGCACCCCAAACCGCTAATGCGCTCACAGGGCAAAACCCAATGAGAGTATCCACACAAGGCATTGTTCGGCCAAATGCGCACGCAAGCTATGCAGACGGGTATATGTATATGATGGGATATGTGGCGGATAAAGGAAATATGTTTGTAAAACTTACAACGCAGGATTTATCGGCGTCCGATTATATTGAAAGCGGTATTCCCGATGTTGAAGATACATTTGTAAACGGTACAACATCATATACGGGAATATATTTTCAACGTTATCACAAGCTTGCTCAAACCTGGGCAAATCATATTTTGGTAGAGTACACAAATAAAGGTGTAACGGTTAAAAATGCAAATTTTGATGATGTACACACATACAAAGAGGCAGGAAACAATTGCTCGAGAATGTTGGTTTACAAGGCAGCACAGTTTGTTATTATAAACGATTACAGAACAAAAGGGAGGTAATTAACGTGAAATTTTTAAAATATTTTAAATTTTTTGTAATTACTTTTGCAAGCGTAATGTTTATGTTAACAACGGCATATGCCGATAACAATATTGAGTATTTTGACAATACGTCATCAAAATGCACGCAAACAGGTGTATGGAACAGTGACGCACAAACAGGATATAACAACTGCACGTCTTTATCGTCAAACGGCGGAAATATATCGTGGAAAATAGGTGAAGGCTCGGGTGTTTTCAGATTAATGTATTGGGTTACAATAGATGAAAATGCGGCAAGTGACGCAAAATTTGTAATAGACTCCGAGTTTACCAAAACAAGTCAAAGCATTGATTTTTCGCAGGGCAATTCGGGTTGGATTGATATGGGGTTTGCCGACTGCGGAAATATAGGTATGACTGTAAGCATTGTATCAGACTCAAACTCTAAAATTTTTGCCGGCGCATTAAAAGTTGAAAGATTAAACGATAATTTTTCACCGCTTGTAAGATTTACAAAATCCAATGTCGATAATTTTGTGTTTGGACTTAATACCAAAAACGTGTATATAAACGGTAAAGTGGCAAAAAATTCCCATCTGCCCATAAAAAAAGGAAACGAAATATATATTTTGAAAGACGATTTAATTAATTCGGGATATACGCAAAGCATAAGCGACGAATGTATATCGGGTATCGATAATTCGGAATATGTAAATGTATTAAAATTTGCCGAAACGGCAGGCAAAAATATATTTATATCGGAGGAAGGATTGGTGGTTATTTCACAGCAAAAAATAGATTTTAACAAAAATACCGATCGCCTTAAATTAAGAAATATATATACTGTTTTAAAATTCGGAAACAGTTTATAAAAATTTGGCAGTCGAAAACTAAATGTTATATTTTCGGCTGTCTTATTTTAGGAGGAATATTATAATGGATACAAGACTTAACGACAATTTAAACAATGTACAGCAAAATTATATGGCTCCGTTTTTGTGGCTACACGGCGAGGACGATACTCTTATTATAAATGAGTTAAACAGGATATATGAATCGGGAATACGAAGCGTTTGTCTTGAATCGCGCACTCACGAGGACTTTGCGCGTGACGGTTGGTGGTATGATTTAAAATTAATATTTGAACATTGTAAAAAGCTCGGTATGAATGTTTGGATTTTGGATGACAAGCATTTTCCGTCGGGATATGCAAACGGTATTTTTGTAAAAAAATATAAAAATTTAAGACCGTGGTGCGTAACCGAACAGCACATAGATATTTCGGGACCTGTGCAAGACGGTGCGGCAATGTGTGATTGTTGGCGTTACGATAACGAAGATGAAATAATAGGAGCGGTTGCGCTTAAACATATACCAAACAGTGATAAATATACGGAGGCAATAGATATATCTGACGGCATTTCAAACGGTATGGTATATTTTACACTCCCCGAAGGTATATGGAGAATTGTATTTTTAATTAAAACACGCAGAGGTTTTTCAAACTATTTCTGCGATTTTAGTGATTTGCTTAACAAAGAAACAATAGATATGTACATAAACGAAGTATACGAGCCGCATTATACGCATTTTAAAGAATACTTCGGCAATACATTTTTGGGCTTTTTCTCTGATGAGCCGGGATTTAGAAACAACTCTGTTTTAGGTATGCCAAACAGCGATTTTGGCAATCCTTTTATATTTCATCCTTGGAGTAACGGTGTTAAAACAGAATTTACAAACCTTTACGGTGATATGGCGCTTTCGTATCTGGCGGGGTTATGGTTTGATATTGAAAACATATCGTCCAAGGCAAGATATTCCTTTATGGATTATGTAACAAAACAGTACAGGGATAATTTTTGTAATAATCTTGCCGATTGGTGCCACAGGCATAATGTATTGTATATAGGTCATATTATTGAGGATAATAACCACCATTCAGAAACAACCGCAAGCGTCGGGCATTA
>USKN01000134.1 GCA_900555295.1 uncultured Eubacteriales bacterium | reverse complement strand
TCAGGGTATTGAGGCGCAAACGCTTGCAAATACATATCTTGCGCTTGATCACGATTTGGAACTTGTTCCCGTAATTAATAAAATTGACCTCCCGAGCGCACGTCCCGACGAGGTTAAAGAAGAAATTGAAAATGTAATAGGTATTGACGCCGAAAGCGCACCCCTTATTTCGGCAAAACAAGGAATAGGAATTGAGGATGTGCTTGAAAGTATTGTAAAGCTTGTTCCGCCGCCTAACGGAGATGAAAACGCACCGCTAAAAGCACTTATATTCGATTCGTATTATGATGCGTACAAAGGTGCAATTGTGTATGTAAGAATAGTGGACGGTACAATTAAAACGGGAGATAAAATTCGTTTTATGTCGAGCGAAAAGGAATTTGAGGCTGTTGAGATAGGCTATCTTTCGCCGCTTGGAAGTATACCATCAAAAACGCTTAAAGCCGGTGAAGTAGGGTATATAGCCGCGTCTATTAAAACGGTTTCGGACGCACGTGTGGGCGATACCGTAACACTTGCCGACAATCCCGCAAAGGAGGCAATGCCAGGATACAAAAAGGTAAATCCTATGGTTTTTTGCGGTATATATCCTGCCGACGGTGCAAAATACGGAGATTTGCGTGACGCACTTGAAAAGCTGCAGTTAAACGATGCGGCGCTTACATTTGAGGCGGAAACATCCATTGCGCTCGGATTTGGGTTTAGATGCGGCTTTTTGGGGCTTTTGCATATGGAAATAATTCAGGAGCGAATTGAAAGAGAATTTAATCTTGATATAATTACAACAGCTCCCAGCGTTATTTACAAAGTTCACAAAACAAACGGTGAAGTGGTGGATATAGATAACCCTACAAATTTACCTAACGGTTCCGAGATTGATTTTATGGAAGAGCCTATTGTTAAAGCGGATATTATGCTGCCGAGTGAATTTGTTGGTAATATAATGGAGCTGTGCCAGGAAAGACGAGGTACATTTAAAGATATGCAGTATCTTGATAAAACGCGTGTCGTTATGCATTATGAATTACCGCTTAATGAAATTATATACGATTTTTTTGACGCATTAAAATCACGCACAAAAGGCTATGCGTCCTTTGACTATGAATTGAGCGGTTACCGCAAATCGGAGCTTGTAAAACTTGATATGATGTTAAACGGCGAAATGGTAGACGCACTTTCGTTTATTGTTCACGAAAGCAAAGCATATGCGCGCGGAAGACGTATTGCCGAAAAACTTAAAGAGGTTATTCCGCGTCAGCTTTTTGAAATACCCATTCAGGCTGCTATAGGTAATAAAATAATTGCACGTGAAACGGTTAAAGCAATGAGAAAAGATGTGCTTGCAAAATGTTACGGCGGTGATATAACCCGTAAAAAGAAACTTCTTGAAAAACAAAAAGAAGGTAAAAAACGTATGCGTCAGGTTGGAAGTGTTGAAGTACCGCAAGAAGCATTTATGTCTGTTCTTAAACTTGACGAATAATTATACATTTTGGTGTACGGAAATAAAACTTGCTTTCAAATATTTAATTATTTTAAAACAAAAATTATTTTAACAAGCCCCACCCGCGTTGTATATATGTCGGGTAGGGGTTGCTTTATATGTTTTGTATTCCCGACAGCTTGAAAATATAAATAAAAAATCTGCAGCAAATTTAAATGCATTTTAATAAATTTGAATTTGCTGCAGATTTTAAATTACTCTATTATTTGTTTTTTGATTTTATTTCTTCATCTATGGCTTTTGCCGCCGATTTACCGGCTCCCATTGCAAGTATAACGGTTGCGGCGCCCGTTACAGCGTCTCCACCTGCAAAAACGTTATCTTTTGTGGTTTTGCCTGTGTTTTCATCGGCAATTATTCCGCCCCATTTTTGTGTTTCAAGACCGTCGGTCGTTGATTTAATAAGCGGATTTGGGCTTGTTCCTATTGACATTATAACACAGTCAACATCAAGCATAAATTCACTGCCTTGTTTTTCTTGCGGTCTGCGTCTGCCCGATTCATCAGGTTCGCCGAGTTCCATTTCAATACATTTCATACCGTTTACAAAACCGTTTTCATCGCCTGTTATTTCTACAGGATTGTTGAGCAGTTTAAATATAATTCCCTCTTCTTTGGCGTGTTCCACTTCCTCACGACGTGCCGGAAGTTCTTCTTCGCCGCGGCGGTAAACAATATAAACCGTTTCGGCTCCCAAACGTTTTGCACTTCTTGCGGCATCCATAGCAACGTTACCGCCGCCGACAACGGCTACTTTATGTGCGTGCTGAATAGGGGTGGACGAGCCTTCTTTGTAAGCTTTCATAAGGTTGATACGTGTTAAAAATTCATTTGCGGAGTATACGCCTTTTAAGTTTTCGCCCTCTATATTCATAAAACGCGGCAATCCTGCACCTGAACCTATAAACACATACTCAAATCCGTCTTCCAAAAGTTCATTTACGGATATAATTTTACCTACAACCATATTTGTTTCTATTTTAACGCCCATTTGTTTTAACGTATCTATTTCTTTTTGTACAATAGCTTTAGGAAGTCTAAATTCGGGTATGCCGTACATAAGTACGCCTCCGGCTACGTGAAGTGCTTCAAACACAGTAACCTCATAACCGAGTTTGGCAAGTTCTCCCGCGCAGGACAGTCCCGACGGGCCACTGCCTACAACGGCAATTTTATGACCGTTTGGTGTAGGTTTGGTTATTTCACCTTTAAAGTTTTTGTTGTGGTAATCGGCAATAAAACGTTCCAATCTGCCAATGCCTACCGGTTCGCCTTTTATACCTCTTACGCATTTTTGTTCACACTGTGTTTCCTGGGGACATACACGTCCGCATACTGCCGGCAAAGAACTTGAAAGTGATATTACATCAAACGCTTTATCAAATTCACCTTTGGCGGTGTGTGCAATAAATTCGGGTATGTTAATGTGAACGGGACATCCGCTTACACAGGGTTTATGTTTGCAGTTAAGGCATCTTTGCGCCTCGTCTATTGCTTGCTCTTCGCTGTATCCGAGTGCTACTTCAAGAAAATTTTTGTTACGTACATTCGGCTCTTGTGATGGCATTTCATTTTTTTTAGGTGACATATTAGGCATAATTATTCAACCTCCTTGTTAAATAAATTGCACGCTTTATCATATTCGTGTTTTTCAAAATCACGGTACATAGCTGAACGTGCCATTGCTTCATCAAAGTCTACTTTGTGACCGTCAAAATCGGGGCCGTCCACACAGGCAAATTTGGTTTTTCCGTCAACCGTAAGCCTGCATCCGCCGCACATACCCGTACCGTCAATCATAATAGGGTTCATACTTACAGTGGTTTTTATATTGTATTCTTTTGTTAATTTACATACAAATTTCATCATAATAAGCGGTCCTATTACTATTACTTCGTCATAGTTGTTTCCGCCGTCTATAAGATTTTTAAGTGCATCCGTAACAAGTCCTTTGTTTCCGTGGCTGCCGTCATCGGTCATTACCACAAGTTCATCGCTTACATTTTTAAAATCGTTTTCAAGTATAACAAGGTCTTTGCTTCTGAAACCTATAACTGAATGAACAGTGCAGCCGAGATTGTGTAATTTTTTTGCAATTGGATAGGCAATTGCACAGCCAACGCCGCCGCCTACAATTGCAACTTTTTTAAGACCGTCCGTATGAGTTGCCGTTCCGAGCGGTCCCACAAAATCACATATAAAATCACCTTCGTTTTTGTATGAAAGTTCTTTTGTTGTTGCACCTACAATTTGAAAAATAATTGTAACTGTTCCCGCATTTGCGTCATAATCGGCAACGGTAAGGGGTATTCTTTCGCCGTCATCATCAACACGTAAAATTATAAATTGTCCCGGCTGTGCTTTTCTTGCCATTAGGGGAGCATAAATATCCATTTTAACAACTGTTGGATTAAGAACTTCTTTTTTTACAATTTTATACAAGTTTATCACCCTTTCTTTCGGATAGGTAAGAAAAAGTTTTATACATTCTTGCACAAACGTGTGTAAAAGCTCTTTCTTTACCAACTATATTTTACTTCAAAAAATATGTTTTGTCAAGTTTTGACGTAATATATACCGTTGTAATTTTTTGTTAATTATTATTTCGTAATTTACTTATTAATTTACTAAAATATGCGGGCGGCGGAGATGAAAATTCCATATATTCTTTTGTTGCCGGATGTATAAATCCGATTAATTCGGCGTGTAATGCCTGACCTTTAAGGTTATACGGGTTTTTTGAATTGTACAGCGGGTCACCCAAAAGGGGATAGCCTATGTACTGCATATGAACACGTATTTGGTGTGTTCTTCCCGTTTCAAGGCGACATTTTATAAGAGTTGCATTATTAAACTGTTCAATTGTTTCATAGTGTGTAACGGCATTTTTTGAGTTTTTTGCCGTAACCGCCATTTTAAGCCGTGATGTGGGATGCCGTCCCACGGGTGCGTCTATAATTCCTTTTTCCGGTTTTACAATGCCCGATGTAACGGCTATATACTGACGCTTAACGGTTTTATTCTTTATTTGCTCTGCCAAAGACAAATGCGCTTCGTTTGTTTTTGCAACAAGCAGCAAACCGGATGTATCTTTATCTATTCTATGTACAATCCCGGGACGTATAACACCGTTAATACCGCTTAAATTATCCTTACAGTGATACATAAGAGCGTTTACAAGCGTGCCGCTGTAATTGCCGGCAGCGGGATGCACCACCATACCCTTTGGTTTATTTACCACAAGCAGGTCGCTGTCCTCATAAACTATATCAAGCGGTATATTTTCGGGCGTTATATCGTACACGGCGGGCTCGGGCACTGTTACGGTAACGGTGTCTCCCGCCTTTACCTTATCGCTTTTAGCGGCTTTTCTGCCATTTATCGTCACACAGCCGTCCGCTATAAGCGCTGCGGCGCGCGAGCGCGTTATATCGGCAATTTCGGAGGTAAAAACGTCAATTCGCATAGGTTTTGTATCCGCACCTACGGTTTCGGTTATTTTATTCATCGGTTTTTTCCGCGCTTTTCCGCTTTGATTCCTTAAGCGAATCTATAAGGAAATAAAGTATTAAAAGCCCCGCGCCTACAACTATTGCGCAATCGGCAACATTGAAAACGGGGAATGACGGGAAAAACTCAAAATGCAGAAAATCAATAACGTTGCCGTCTCTGAATAC
>USKN01000133.1 GCA_900555295.1 uncultured Eubacteriales bacterium | reverse complement strand
ACAAAAATTGCGAATATTTTATTCCGCTTGCCGGCGGATTTCAAATAAATAATGCGGCACTTGCCATAGATGCGGTCCATATTTTAAAAAATGAATTTAATTTAAAAGATGAATTTATTGTACGCGGTATAAAAAACACCGTTCATAAGTGCCGATTTGAAATATTTAATAACGTAAACGAAAAAACCGCAATAATTGACGGTGCGCATAATGTGCAGGGTATTTTAGCATTTTTGTCATCGCTTAAAACATATTTTTTAAATCAAAAAATAACTTTTGTGTTTGGTATGCTAAACGATAAAGGCTACGGCGAATGTGTACGTATTGCGGGCAAATACAAAAATGCAAAAATAATTGTAACAAATGTTCCGAGTTTGCGCCAAACGGACGGCGGCGCCGTATATAACGAAGTAAAAAAATATACCGCCGACTGCGAATATATACCCGATTACAAAACGGCAATTATAAAAGCGGCAAACGGCGGCAATAAAGTTTTTGCAATATTCGGTTCATTGTATCTTGCCGGAGCGGCACGGACATTTATAGGCAATAGGGAGTTGAACGCACATTGCCTAAACAATATTACAAATTAAGCTATTTCCCGTCAAAGGGATTTATTTAATCTGCAAGAATATTATACTCGGAAAGGAGTTGGTATTTTTGCAGATTAATTTTTTTACCCACGGCAAGGCAATTGCCGCCAAAATAAGCGGTGAGCTTGACCACCACGCCGCCGCACGTATAAAAGACGATATTGACAGACGTATTATTTGCGGACATAAAAATTTGGTGCTTGATTTGAGCGATTTAAACTTTATGGACAGTTCCGGAATAGGTGTTATTTTGGGAAGGTACAAGCTTATATGCGGCTGCGGAGGTGAAATGGCTATAATAGCCGGAAATAACAAAAACGTAAAAAAAATACTTGAAATGAGCGGTATACCGAGGCTGATTAAAATTTATGACAGCTTTGCGCAGCTTACCGAAAACAAAAGGAGTGATGTTGTATGACTAATCAAAAGGCGTCAAGCCTTAAAAAAACCAATACAAAGAGTATAAACGAGGTGCGTGCCGAGTTTTTAAGCAAATCCGAAAACGAGGGGCTTGCCCGTATGATAACAGCGTCGTTTGTATCACTGCTCGACCCCACAATTGAGGAACTAAACGATATAAAAACCGCGGTAAGCGAGGCGGTTACCAACTCAATTGTACACGGTTATGCCAATACGAAAGGGTACATATATCTTGAATGTTCAAGCGAAGATGACGTTGTAACGGTTGTTGTAAAAGATTACGGGTGCGGTATTGAGGATGTAAAAAAAGCAATGGAGCCTATGTTTACCACAAATACCGACGGCGAGCGCAGCGGTATGGGATTTACGGTAATGGAAACATTTATGGATACTGTTGACGTAGACTCAATACCCGATGTGGGAACAAAAATCGTTATGACAAAAAGAATAGGAAAGAATACTCTTTAGAGGTGCCGATATGGATAATAAAGAGCTTATAAAGCTTGCACAGCGCGGCGACGATTATGCAACGGACAAGCTTGTACAGCAAAACAGCGCTCTTGTTTGGAGTATTGTAAAACGCTTTTTAAGGCGCGGATTTGAGGCAGAAGATTTGTACCAAATAGGGTGTATAGGTTTAATTAAGGCGGTGCGAAAATTTGACGTATCGTATAATACGGCATTTTCAACATATGCCGTGCCTCTTATAATGGGCGAAATAAAGCGTTTTATGCGTGATGACGGTATAATTAAGGTAAGCCGAAGCCTGCGCGAACTCGGAGCAAAAGTTTATGCTGTAAGCGAAAAATACCGCAAAGAGAACAACTGCGAGCCAACGCTTGAACAGATTTCCGAAATATTGGGCGAACCGCGTGAAAATATTACGGCGGCACTTGACGCAATATGCGAACCCGTATCGCTTTATACGGTAAACTCCGATGATGAGGAGGTATTTTTGCCCGACATTGTAAAGCCCGTTAATTATGAGGACAAGCTTGTAGACCGCCTGTCGCTTAAAATTGCAATCGCCAAACTCGAAAAACGTGAAAAGGAAATAATAAATATGCGCTATTACGCGGGCAAAACGCAGTCGCAGGTAGCGGAGGTTATGGGTATAAGCCAGGTTCAGGTATCGCGGATAGAAAAAAAGGTGCTTAAAAAACTTCACGGAATGTTAGATGAGGTAATATAAATACGGTACAAATAATTTTTTAGAGGATATTTTTGTGTTTTTATTCAAGTGATATTCCCTAAAAATCAAATAATTCAGATAATCACATTAAAGATTTTTTTAATTGCCAATTACTTTTGCTAAATACGGTATACGCTTTTTATTTTTGTAGGTAAACATTATTCTCTCTTGCCTAAAGTCCAAAATATACAGCAGCGGCATACATCATAAAGGCGGCGGCAAGCGACTGAATAACTTTTCGCTTTATGTAAATACCGCATTTTATATCGGTGCCGAACAGTATCATTTTAACCTGCATTAAAACCGAGATGCCCGACCAGCAATCAGCTGCGGCAACAGCGGCAAAAAGCATAGGATTGCAGGTGTATCCGCCAAGCGAAATTACGCCGTTTGTTATTTCAAATACACAGCAAAGCACGGTTGCAATAATATTTGAAATTGTATTTGGAATATTAAATAAATTTATACTGTTTTTAATCATTGTAACAAACAAATTAAATATTAAAACCGTTCCGCTTATTTCGAGTACCGATATACAACTGTCGGATAAGATTTTAGCGAACGGTTTTGTTTTTTGCATATGTATTTTACCTGTGCTCGGGCTGTCGTCGGGCGCAAAAAAGAACGCGCATATAACGGCGGATAAAATTTGTACCGCAAACAAAATTATGCCCGCTTTAACGTTTGCAAATATTACCGCGCCTATTGTGCCTATTACAAATGCGGGGCTTGAGTTTGTACACCACGGGAGCATATACTCCGCCTCTTTGCGTGATATCTGATTTGCTTTATATTGCTCGCACAGTATTTTGGCACCTATGGGATATCCGCATAAATTACCCATTACAAAGGCGGTGACGGTTTTATAAGATACACCGAAAATTTTTACGTATATTTTTTTTAAAAAATCGGGAATTAATGAATAAAAATCTGCCGTGCATATAATTTGAGCCGTTACCATATACGGAAAAATAACGCAAAAAACCGTTTTGTATATTATTTGAATTGAATGAAGTACCGAACTTAAAAGCGACGGATAAAATACTACAATATTGTGCATAACAACTGCAAACAAAGTTAATGCAAACAAAATTTTGACTGATGCAAAAATATTGAATTTTTTATAATTTTCCGTCATTTTTGAAAATTCATCTCCATATTTTTCTATATTCCACATATATATAATATAAGTTTAAATATAAAAAATAGAACCCGGAGTGATTAAAAAGTGGCTATGGACGGTATAGGCAAAAAAATAAGCAATGTAATTTTAGAACACAGCGCCGACCCTGTGTTTACACTGTATTCCGATAACAGGCTTATAATAGACAATTTTATACTTATAGATTATTACAGCACAGAACTTATAAAGGTTAAAACCGATATGGGCGGCGTTATTATTTGCGGCAAAAATATGGTTTTTGATACAATAGGCGATGAAAGCGCAGTAATTGACGGAGTTATAAAATCAATAGAATTGGTGGGACGAAGCGTATGAAGTTTAATGATTTTATGTTTTTGTTTTACCGTGCGTCATACACTATGGAGTCGGCAAGTCCCGAACGCGCCGTAAATTACATATGCCGAAACGGCGTGCTTTTAAACCGTGCGCACCGCACAGATGAAATTCACTATGCTTTTGATGTTGACTATGTAAACAATAAAAGACTTTTGGAGCTGGACGGGCAAAAATTAGGGTACACTTTAACGCTTGAAAATGCAGGCGGTATAATACCTTTGTTTTTTAAAATAAAAAAACGTATTTTTTTTACGGCAGGGCTTTTGGCGACGCTGTTACTGCTTATTTATTTGACGGGGCATATATGGACCATAGATATTAAAGGCGTGGAATTTGCCGATGTGGATTACGCGAGGGAATGTCTTGAAAGGGCAGGATTTTGCGAGGGAGTAAGCAAATCAAGTATTAACGTTCGCTCAATACAAAACGAGGTTTTAAAAAATACCGACCGTTTTTCGTGGATATGGATATACATAAAAGGTACTCACGCCGTTGTAAAAGTAAAAAAAGCAACTCCTATACCTCAAATCGAAGACAGATACGATTATACCGATATTGTAGCGTCGTATGACGGAATAATACTTGACATTATGCCAAAAAAGGGCAGACAGATGATATCTGTGGGCGACGCGGTGCGCAAGGGCGATTTGCTTATAAGCGGTATATCCGAAACCAAGTACGGTCCCATACGTTTTTTAAATGCGTCGGGACGTGTATGGGCGCTTACATATCACACTTTGGAAGGTGAATTTAACCACACCTGCGAAAAAGAATATTTAAGCGGAAAATCCGCAACCGATATTACGCTCAATGCGTTCGGTAAAAAAATAAACATAAAAAATAACGGTAAAAACAAATATAAATTTTATAAAATACAGGAAAAAGTATCAGTATTAGGAAATGAGGCTGCCAGCAACATGACCCAAACTACCAATGCATCTTTTTATTCACAGGTGCTCGCTTACAGATCAGCCCCGATACTTCCGGATTATCATTCTGCGTCCATTTTACCTTTTCATACAGGATCCAGGGGGCTGTCGGGAAATAGATAGTCTAAAACAGGGCCGGCTGTGACTTATGTGAGTCACAACCGACCCTGAAATTTTTTCATAAAAAATAATAAGAACCTTTGTACTCCGTTTTTTTAATAAATGTGTCTTACGTGTGAATGATAAATAAAGAATCATGACGAATGACAAGACATATATAAATTGGGATATAATTGCGAAACATCTGCTGGGAATTTCTTCTGCCGAAGAGCGAGAAAGGGTTGAGGAATGGTTGTCGGAAGATGAAAGTAACAGGGAATATTATCGTAAAGCTCAACGGTATTTTGATAAGTATTACACGGGAGAGGAAAGTCGGGTCGTGGATTCTAAAAATGCTTGGGAGGAATTTGTCGTTTATACGAACAAGACCCCGAAAAAGCATATTGGGAGAATAATCATTAAATATGTTG
>USKN01000132.1 GCA_900555295.1 uncultured Eubacteriales bacterium | reverse complement strand
TACACCGCTATATCGGTATTTTCTTGCTTTATGCGGTCTGTGCATTTTGCTACAGACCATTTTTACTCTTTTTTCTTTTATTTTATATCAAAATCAAAATCAATTATTTTGTCCGTTACGCAATATTTTTCGGAAAGTGCAGGGCCGCAGCTTGCCGAGCCTACACCGCGGTTTTTGTAGCATACCAAAAGCTCGGTTGTATCCGACTTTTCAAGTTCAAATGTATGGTTTGCCTTATCGAGCGCCTCTATTGTGTAGTGAAGTGCCGAAAATTCAAAATTATTTTTTGCATAAACCTTTACATTGCTTGTGTTGCTGCTTAAATTTACATATTTTACTTTAATATGGTTTGCGCAATCCTGCGGTTTAATATACGGCTCGTATTCGCCTGTTACGGTACTTTTCCATATACCCATTTTTGCGTGCTGACAGTAATCTATGTAACATTCTCTGTCACCCATACCAAAATACTCAATGTTTTCAAACTCATCTTTAAATGCAAATCTCATACCAAAACGCGGTACTTCGTTTATTTCCGTTTTAAGGTGAATATCAACATCGCTTTCCTCCGATGATGTTCTGTTCATTGCCGACAAGTTTTTGTTGCGCTCCGCGTGAATATTTATATTTACACCGTTTGATGTAAATGTGTATTCAAGCTTTATATCAAATACGGGCAAACGGCTGTTTGCACCGAGTGCGCCGTCAAACAGTATTTTAAACTCTTTATAGGTTTGCTTTGTTTCAAACGTACGCGGTTTAAAATATGTTTTATGAAAATGCTCGCCTTTCCATTTATCCTTTTCACCATTGTCATTGTCTATGGTTGCGCGCCACATAACCAAATCGCTTGTTCTTTTAAGGGTTTCGGCATTGTTCTTTTTAACCGAACAAATCATACCTTTTGCCATATCCACGGTAAATTCGCCGTCTTTGCATTTTACCGTTATATAACGTTTTGTTTTGGTAACCGCTATATCCTCTTGCAAATTTTCGCTGCAGTGTACTTTTGGTACGGGAAGTTCAAACTGACTCCACGCAATGTTGTGTCCCGCGCTGCACCATATATAATCTTTTTTTGTATTCATACGTATTTCTACATATGCTCCGTATACGGCACTTTCGGGCATCTTAAAGTCTAATCTGATATCAGATGTTAAGTGCGGTTTTAAGTCAACGTTAAAATTGCCTGTTTCAATTACGGTATCGTCTTTTGTTACAGTATATTCAAAGTCAAATTCGCTTAAATCGGTAAAATCACATCTGTTTGTAAAAGTAAATATACCGTCTTTAATATTTTTAACTTCAATTTTTAGAGGCTCAATAACCTTTTTGTATTCAAGCAATCCCGTAGACGGCGTTCTGTCGGGGAACACAAGTCCGTCACAGCAAAAGTTGCCGTCATTGGGAAAATCGCCGCTGTCGCCGCCGTATATATAACCGCTTTTTCCGTCGGGAAAATGCTTTAGAACAGCGTGGTCGCACCATTCCCAAATACAGCCGCCTATAAGACGGGGGTATTTATAAAACAAATCCCAATAATCTTTTACTTCACCCGGTCCAAGCCCCATTGCGTGGCAGTATTCGCCCATAAAATACGGACGTTTATCGTCGGTCATATTGCCCTGTATTTCAAGATTTGGAAGTGATGTGTAAAAACGGCTTATAATATCAACGCATGGGTCAATTTTTATTTGGTCGGCGCCGTATGCCTTATTTGGAAATGCCGTTCTTTCGTAATGTATAAGACGGCTCGGGTCACGCTGTTTTGCCCATTCCGACATTTTAACGTGATTTATGCCAAACTGTCCCTCGTTGCCGAGCGACCATATTATAATACTCGGAGCATTTTTGTCACGCTCAACCATTCTTTTCATTCTGTCCATATACGAATTAAGCCAAACGGGATTATCCGCCATTTCTTTTATTGAGGCAAGCGAGCAAAGCCCAAACGCATTTTCAACGCCGTGTGTTTCCATATCGCACTCGTCAAGAACATACATTCCGTATTCGTCGCACATTTCCAAAAAGTCGGGGTGGTTTGGGTAGTGCGATGTACGTATGCAGTTTATATTATACTGTTTCATAAGCACAATATCTTGTATCATATCGTCGTGCGATACACAGTAGCCGTACTCGGGGTGTGAGTCGTGGCGATTTACGCCTTTAAGTTTAACGCTTACACCGTTTATAAGCAATTCGCCCCTGTCGGAGTAAGCAACGGTTCTAAAGCCTGTTTTTTTGTATATAAATTCTCCGTTGCACTCAACAAGCACACCGTAAAGATTAGGTTTTTCGGCGCTCCACAAAAGCGGATTTTGTATTTTACCGCCGCTTAATTTGTTTCCGTCACAGTCAAAATACGTAACGGTGTAATCAAGCACCGTTCCGCTAAATGTTGCGTCAACCGTTATACCGTCTTTTTCGGTCGCCTTAATATACAAATCGCATATATGGTCTTGGGGGCGGTTTAAAATATATACGTCCCTGAATATACCGTGAAATCTAAAAAAGTCCTGGTCTTCCATATAACTTTCGGCATTGTATGTATATACGCATACCGTAACGGTGTTTTCGCCGTCAACGGTAAAATTTGTTATGTCAAATTCCGCTTGAAGATGAGAGCCTCGGCTGAAGCCTACATATTTTCCGTTAACAAAAAGTTCAAAAGCACTGCTTACACCCTCAAATACCATATAATTATTTTGATATTTTTGGCTTTTTTTATCACATACAAACTTACGGCTGTACACACCTGTGGGATTGGGCGAAAGAGTGTACGGAGGGTCGTACTGAAACGGATAGTTTATATTGGTATAATGTATCTGTCCGTATCCGTAACACTCCCAGCACGACGGTACGGGCAGTGTTTTTGTATAATTAATATCCAAAACGCTGTCGGGCATATCGAGAGTACTTTCAAAATACTCAAAGTTCCACTCACCGTTTAACAATATATACTGTTCGGAGCTTTCCTTATGTTTTTTTATTGCTTTATCCGCAGTATCATACGGTATGTAATACGCACGCGGATTACATCTTCCCTCCGATACAACCGATAAATCGTTATACTTTTCTTTTATTTGCATTTTAGCACCTGCTTTTTATTTTGTAATTTTGTAATTTTATAATATCACATATTTATATACATTTCAATCTAAATATATTGATGAATATTATAACAATATTGATATTTTTAATATATTGTGCTACAATATATGCAAGGAGTGATAAAAGATGAAAATAAGCGCATACACATCATTTGTTACATTGCAGGAAAAAAATATGCCGTTTTACGTTGCCTCAATCGGGCACGCGCATTTTCAAACAATGGTACACCGCCCGTCCGGTATTGACGATTGCCAGATTTTATATACGCTTGGCGGTACGGGTTGTTGCTTTGCAAACGGTAAAGAATACGAGCTTACACGCGGATATGTGTATTTTTTGCCTATGAACAGCGCGCACGAATACCACGCGGTAACAAATAATTGGGAAACGCTTTACATAACATTTAACGGGAGCGGAGTAAAAAACTTTTTTGATTTTGAACCTACCGTGTTTAAAATAGCCAACAATTTTAATTTTGAAAAACGCCATGCATATCTTGCAGGCTTAAAAGAAAATCCCGATTGTGTAAAAGACGCAAGTGTTGAACTATACAAACTTTTGCTTGACTTAAAAGAGGGCACTGTTTTTACAACGGAGGTGGCACGCCGCAAGAAAGATATGCTGACCGGAGTACTGCATACAATGACCGAAAACAGCAATGTAAATTTAAGCGATATTGTATCTATGCTTAATATAAGCGAGGAGCATTTTTGCAGGATATTTAAAGATTATACGGGTTTTAGGCCTTTTGAATATATAAACCGCCTTAAAATACAAAAAGCAAAAGAACTTTTAAAAAACAGTGAATTAAACATAAAAGATATTTCGTTTCAAACGGGATTTGAAAATCACAGCTATTTTTCAAAGCTGTTTAAAAGATATACGGGGTGCACACCGAGTGAATATAGGACAAACAGATAATGTGCGGTATTTTATGCAGCAATAAAAAATATGGGCGGATATTATCCGCCCACACCCTGTAGAATTGCACTACGCTCAAACCACTAACCAAAATTGCGCTTTACTTTTGTTGTTTTACTACCCTATAAAATTACACTACTCTCAAACATACATATTTATCAAATTGTAAAGTGTTTTGTTTTACTACCCTATAAAATTACACTACTCTCAAACTTTATGCCGTCAAACATAGCGGACTGGATTGTTTTACTACCCTATAAAATTACACTACTCTCAAACCAGGAAATGATTGAGGGCAGATTAAAACGCGTTTTACTACCCTATAAAATTACACTACTCTCAAACGCACGAGCAATAAGAAGTTATGAGCAAAGAGTTTTACTACCCTATAAAATTACACTACTCTCAAACTAATTAAGACCGAGTTCAGCAAAATCACCAGTTTTACTACCCTATAAAATTACACTACTCTCAAACAATGCAGTAAAATTAATAGTTTTGGATGTTGTTTTACTACCCTATAAAATTACACTACTCTCAAACCGAGCGACTTTCGACTATCGACTTTCGACTGTTTTACTACCCTATAAAATTACACTACTCTCAAACGAATCGTTGTGCTGAAATCGGTGGAGGTTAGTTTTACTACCCTATAAAATTACACTACTCTCAAACGGGATTCTTGCCATTGTAGTGTCCTCCTTAGTTTTACTACCCTATAAAATTACACTACTCTCAAACCTCAAATTTTGAGAAAATGCCACTACACATTGTGAATTTTACAGAGTATAAGGTTATATAACGCACAAATCTTTGTCGATAATAACCTTTTTTTCATATTTGGAAACAGGATAATCCTTTGACGATACAATCAGTACTTTAAGTTTATTATATAAAATGCTTTTATAAAAATTTTCTATATCAGTATTTGATATATAATCTCGTAAGTTTACAAGTATAAAACATTTTTTATTACCAAGCTTATAGGAATTTATAATATAAGCAAGCAATTTTTCGCTTAAAGAGTTATAATCGTCGTAAAATTTTACTCCTGCTGCCTTCAATAAATATAATACATCAAATTCATTGCCTATGTCAATAGAAAAATCAATAAAATCCGAAATATTTAAAATATTTTTCTTGACCTCCGCACAAACCTGTT
>USKN01000131.1 GCA_900555295.1 uncultured Eubacteriales bacterium | reverse complement strand
TAAAGCCCCTAAAAGAGGGTGTAGAAAAACGCTTTCGTTTTGCTACACCCTCTCCTTTTTTGATATTATATGTTACTGAGCGATTTCATATACGCTTACTTGCTTTTTATCTTTACCAAGTCTTTCAAACTTAACTTTGCCGTCAACAATTGCAAATAATGTATCATCGCTGCCTTTCTTAACGTTAAGTCCGGGGTGGATTTTTGTACCGCGCTGTCTTACCAAAATGTTACCGCTTTTTACAAAACTACCGTCGCCTTTTTTTACACCGAGTCTTTTTGATTCGCTGTCACGGCCGTTTTTTGTAGAACCCATACCTTTCTTATGTGCGAAAAGCTGAATATTTAATGTGAACATAATTACACCTCCAATTCGGCTATTTGTACATTGCTTGGATATTGCTTTTGAAGTTCTTTTAAAAACAACAGCATTGATTCAAGCAATACATTTATGTTTTGTCTTTTTTTACTTTCTATTTCATTGGGTAAAACAAACAACAAATATCCGTCGTCCTGCTCATACCCAAATTTTACACCGACTATATTTTCTATGCCGTTAAGTGCCGAAAACACCGCCGATGATATTGATGCGCAAACAATATCGCTGCCCTCCGGCGCATAACACGTATGCCCTTTAAGCTCCATTTTACAGATATTGCCGCTCAAATCACGAAAAACACTAATATTGTTCATAATTTACAAACCTTGTTTTACGCATTGATTTTTTCAATAACAACCTTTGTATACGGCTGTCTGTGTCCTTGTTTCTTTTTATAACCTTTTTTAGGTTTATACTTAAAAACAATAACTTTTTTAGCTTTGCCGTGTTCTGCAACTTTAGCGTCAACACTTGCGCCGTCAACTGTAGGTGTACCGATAACGGTTTTATCTCCGCCTACTGCAAGAACCTTATCAAATTTAACGGTTTCGCCTGCTTCTGTATCGATTTTTTCAATAAAAAGAACATCGCCTTCCGATACTTTATACTGCTTACCGCCTGTTTCGATTATTGCATACATAATAAAAGCACCTCCCTCATCCAATCTCGCCAAAATACGGTATTTAAAAAAATTTTATGTATTTTTTAAATTTACAAACCGTTTCTGCGCGGTTACTGTGATATTATAGCACATTTTTTTTGTATTGTCAAATTTTTTTTTGCATTTTATTTTACATTTTTAAAATTTTAAACAAGCATTGCAGCTCCCACAATACCCGCATCGCTTTTAAGTGACGAGATTTTTATGGGAATATCCGTCCCAACACGCTTACAAAGCGGTTTTAAGAGCGCGTTGCCGGCATTTGTAATACCTCCGGACAATACAATCATATCGGGATCAAAAATATAGATTAAGCTGTTAATTCCTGCGGCAAGAAAATCAAGATAACTGTTAAAAACTTCATTTGCGGCAGCACATCCGCCGTTTAATGCATCAAAAAATATTTTGCCGTTCATTTTGCCATTCTCCGCATATTTTTTGGCAAGCAGACTGTTGGGATTGTCTTTGCAAGCATTTATTGCACTTTTTACAAGTGCGCTTACCGACGCGTATTGCTCCCAACAGCCGCGGTGTCCGCAGCTGCACTCTCTGCCGCCCATTTCAATGCATATGTGTCCGATTTCGCCCGCACTGCCTTTGCCTTGATATATCTTATTGTCGGAAATTATTCCTCCGCCTATGCCCGTGCCGAGAGTTACCATAACCAAGTTTTTAACCTCTTTGCCGCTTCCGCATAGTGCTTCGCCGAGTGCGGCACAATTTGCATCGTTGCATACGTTTACCGGCAAATTAAGTTCATTTGACAAGCGTTTTTCAAGATTTATATTTTTAAACGGGAGGTTTACAGCCGTAACCATATTATCTCGAATAATACCGGGTGTACCCACACCTACTCCGGTTATACGAAATTTTTTCTTGATTTCGTTGCACTTTTCAACTATTGATGTAATCAGTGCGTCACTATTCGAACAGTCGGTTTTTATGCTGTCTTTGTACACAAGTTCGTTTTTGTCGTCCATTACGCCGAATTTAATTTCCGTTCCGCCCAAATCAATGCCTATTCTTTCACTTGAATATGCGTCGCGGTCGCATATGAGTACAACATCGGGGTGAAGTTTGAGCATTGACGCAGGTATATCGGTATTAATACCTCCGTTTAGCAGTTCGTTCACCACACGATGCTTGTTTGCTCCGCTTGCAAGCAAAATAATTTTTTGGGCATTTAAAATAGTTCCTATTCCCATTGTAAGTGCTTGACGGGGAACATCGTCCTCACTTTCAAAAAAACGCGAATTGGCGGTTATTGTATTCTTTGTAAGGTCAGTAAGGTGTGTGCGTGAATTAAGACTTGCACCGGGTTCGTTAAAACCTATATGCCCGTTTTGTCCTATACCAAGCACCTGTATATCAATTCCGCCGCTTGCTTTAATTAATTTTTCGTAATCGTCACATTCCTTTTCGGGGTTTGGGGCAGTACCGCAGGGAACGTGAGTGTTTTTAATATTAATATTTACTTTTGAAAACAGATTTTCGTTCATAAAATATCTATAACTTCTCTCATTTGACGCGTCGAGAGGATAGTACTCGTCAAGATTAAATGACGTAACCTCCGAGAAGTCAATATCACCTTTTTGGTTCATTTCGGCTAAAATTTTATACATTCCCAGCGGTGTTGAGCCCGTGGCAAGACCAATAACGCTTGCAGGTTTTAAAATAAGCTGGCTTGCCATAATTTTTGCCGCCGCTTTTGAAACCTCATTGTAGTTTTCACAAAGTATTAAACGCATATATATTTCTCGTATAATATAATTATCATCATTCTGCAGATAATTGTATTATACTTCTCCTCCTTTCGGCATTCTATTGTCTAAAATAATTATATATCCTGAAGGCACAAAAATATTTGCACAATAGTAATTTTGTTTTTCACAATAACACAAATAATATTGATTTTTGACTTCTTTTCTGATATAATGTATAGTGAAAAGGGGTGTGTATTTATGGAGGACTTTGTCGGATCTAAACTTAAAAACGACATTGTTGTAAGCAAATTGTATACAGTTCACTATTTTGAGTTTTCAAAGACATATAAATTTACGGGGGAGCGCCACAATTTTTGGGAAATTGTTTATGCCGATAAGGGTGAGGCAACAATTACTGCAGATAACAGAGAATTTACGCTGCACCAAGGTGAAATAATATTTCACAAGCCGAACGAATGGCACAACATTTGCTCCAACGGTGTTGTTGCGCCCATTATTGCAATTGTAACGTTTGAGTGCAATTCAAAGGCTATGAGTTTTTTTGAAAATCGAATTTTAAAAGTCGGTCAATGGCAAAAAAATATAATTTCTAAAATTGTATCGGAGTACACCAATGCTTTTTCAACCCCTCTTAACGACCCGCTCACATACAAACTTACACGCAAAAGTGACTGTCCTATAGGGGCACAGCAATTATTGCGCCAATATATATGCGAGCTTTTAATATCATATTTAAGAAACCCCGTTCAGAACGGTCAAAAACCCCAAATTGCGGTTAACCAATCAAACTTATTGCTTACAAAGCTTGTAACATATATGCAAGACAATATATCCCAAAACATTTCAATTGCAAAGCTTGTAAAATTCAGTAATTCAAACAAAACCACAATAACAAACATTTTTAACGAAAATTTTGGTATGAGTGCAATTGAATACTTTATAAATCTCAAAGTTGAAACGGCAAAGCAATATCTGCGCGAGAACAACTACAACATAACGCAAATTTCCGAAATTTTGGGCTACTCCAACATTCACTATTTTTCACGGCAGTTTAAAAAAGTTACGGGTATGTCGCCAACACAGTATTCGGCATCAATTCAGGCAATATTACCCATTAAAGAGGAGGAAACATAATGAAAAAGATTTACAAAAACGCATTAATTGACGGCGTTATTACGGACATAACGGTTGAAAACGGAAAGTTTCTGAGTTTTAGCAAAACAAGCGAAAACGGAACAGACCTCAAAGGCAGTAAAGTATATGCCGGGCTTATAGATATTCACACCCACGGCTGTATGGGTGCGGATACTATGGACGGTAAACTTTATGATATGCCGTCATACTACGCAAATGAAGGTGTTACATCATATCTTCCCACAACTATGACGGCAAGTATGGACGTGCTGAAAAAAATTACCGCTTCCGACATAACGGGATTAAAAGGCGCAAAGATTTTGGGGTTTCATTTGGAGGGACCGTTTATATCCAAAGAATTTAAAGGCGCGCAAAACGGTAAATTTATTCAAAACCCCAACCTTGAAGAATTTAAAAAACTAAAAAACATTAAAATGGTAACAATTGCCCCCGAGCTTGAGGGAAGTGCGGAATTTATTAAAAAATGCGGATGTACCGTATCAATCGGCCACACGGGTGCCGACTACGAAACGGCGCTTGCCGCCATAGACGCGGGTGCCGCTTGCCTTACACACACATTTAATGCAATGCCTCCCCTGCACCACAGAAATCCGTCGGTAATCGGCGCCGCGTCGGACAGAGGAATATATGCACAGGTAATTTGCGACGGTTTGCATATTCACCCATCAGCAATAAGAATTTTATACAAAATTTTCGGCGCCGATAAAATGGTGCTTATAAGCGATTCAATGCGCGCCGCAGGTCTTTGCGACGGCATATACGATCTCGGCGGGCAAAATATCACCGTCAAAGACAACAGCGCACGCCTTTCGGACGGCACGCTTGCCGGAAGCATATCAACACTTTTAAATTGTGTTCGCTGTGCGGTTAAATTCGGTATTTGCGAAAAAGACGCATTTAAAATGGCAAGTGAAACTCCGGCTGAACTGTTGGGTGTACAACTCGGTAAAATAGAGATTGGATATGACGCGGATTTTATTGTGCTCGACAATAACCTGAACCTTTTAAAAACAGTTATAAACGGAGAAATTTTTTATGAAAACATATAGTAAAAACCGCCCGAATACAGGCGGTTTTTTGCGTTGGAGCGGATGATGGGAATCGAACCCACAACATCAGCTTGGGAAGCTGAAGTTTTACCACTAAACTACATCCGCACATTTAAATTTTTGTTTTAACAGATTAATTATATCATATTTTTTTAACCGGGTCAACTTTTTTTCAAATAAAAATTAAATATTTATTAAATATATTGCGTTTTGTTTAAAAATATAGTACAATATAAATACAAACCTCGGGAGGAAATTACAAAATGGATTGGATAAAAGTTTGTATATATACATCATCA
>USKN01000130.1 GCA_900555295.1 uncultured Eubacteriales bacterium | reverse complement strand
GGCTTTAAAATATGATTATAATTAAATATATAAAAACAAAAGCAACAATTTTTTTAAAAAAATTTGAGGAGGGTAATAATTATGGACACTAAAACAACACTTGTTGTAATGGCTGCCGGAATGGGAAGCAGATACGGCGGTTTAAAACAAATTGACCCTGTGGGACCGAGCGGCGAAATAATACTTGACTACTCGGTATACGACGCGGTACAGGCAGGTTTTGACAAAGCAGTATTTATAATTCGCAGGGATATAAGCGATGATTTTAGGCAGGTAACAAAAAAACGCATAGAAAAAATGATAGATACGGAGTATGTATATCAAGATACCGCATATCTTCCCGAAGGGTTTTCGCCCGCACCCGACCGCAAAAAACCTTGGGGAACGGGACACGCATTATATTGTGCTAAAGATGTTGTAAAAACCCCGTTTGCAATTATAAATGCCGACGACTTTTACGGCAGAACATCATACACGCTTTTGCACAACGAATTGGTAAACGGTACAAATACCTGTATGGTTGGCTTTAAACTTGCAAACACACTCACCGAAAACGGAACGGTGAGCCGTGGTATTTGCCATACTCAAGACGGTTATTTAAAAGACATAACGGAGTACACCGCTCTTGACAAAAACAGCGGATTTGATCCCGATACGGTTGTATCTATGAATATGTGGGGATTTACTGCCAAAATATTTGATTATGCCGAAAGCTGTTTTAAAAGCTTTTTAAATAATATGAAAAATCCGCTGAAAGATGAATTTTATATTCCCTCAATTGTTGACAGTATGATTAAAAACCACAACCGAAAGGTTAAAGTTATTAACTGTTCCGAAAAATGGTACGGGGTAACATATAAAGAAGATAAACCCGATATATGCAGTGCCATAAACAAACTGCACCTTGCAGGATATTACGATAAAATTTAAAGAGGATGATAAAATGAATAATAATGAATTAAATTTAAAAGAAATTTGCGCGCGGTTTGATATTGACGCAAACATTGAATTATACGGAAACGGGCATATAAACGATACATATTTGTGCACATCCGCACCCAAAATTATTTTGCAGCGTATAAATAAAAACGTTTTTAAAAATCCCGAAGATGTAATGGAGAATATTGTAAATGTAACCAAACATTTGCAAACCAAAATAAAAGCGGCAGGCGGAAATCCGTCACGCGAAACACTTACGGTTATATATACAAAAGACGGTAAAAGCTTTTTAAAAACAAATAACGACGATTATTTCAGAATGTATAAATTTATAGAAAACTCCGTAAGCTGCGATTTGGCTGAAGATTTGAAAATGCTTGAAAACGGCGGCGCGGCATTTGGTAAATTTCAGGCAATGTTAAGCGATTTTCCCGCCCATATTCTGCACGAAACCATAAAAGATTTTCACAACACACCCAAAAGATTTAATGCGTTTAAAAAGGCTGTGGAAAACGATTGCTGCAACAGAGCAAAAAACGTACAAAAAGAAATAGAATTTGCGTATAATTATCAAAAGTACGCGTCCGCAATAACCGATAAAATAAAAGACGGCAGTATACCGCTGCGCGTTACCCACAACGATACCAAACTTAACAATGTACTGTTTGACGCGGATACGCTCAAAGGGTTGTGCGTTATAGACCTTGATACGGTTATGCCCGGCTCACTGCTTTTTGATTACGGCGATGCATTAAGATTTGCGGCGTCAAGCGGAAGTGAGGACGAACGGGATATAGATAAAATTTGGTTTGATTTAGACAAATTCACCGCTTTTACAAAAGGATTTTTAACCGCGATGTCGAATTATCTTACCCAAGCCGAAGTTGAGCTTATGCCTATATCGGCACTTTTAATGACATACGAGTGCGGTATACGTTTTCTTACCGATTATTTAAACGGCGATACATATTTTAAAATTCACCGTGAGGGACATAATGTCGACAGATGCCGAACACAGTTTAAATTGGTTTGGGATATAGAGAAAAAAATTCCCGAAATGAAGAAAATAATTCAAAAAATATTGGGCAGCTTATAATAAACGCAAATATTAGCTGAAAGTTTGCAAAAAAACACTTTTCGCCGCAAAATATGCGCTTAAAATTCTTATGTCCTATCGGAGGTTATAAAAAAATGTTAAGATTAATAAAAGCTGAAGTTTCAAGGGGAATTATATACCCCGGAAATCCGCTGTATATCACAACAACTTTTCAGGCAGAAAACGATTGTCCCATCTCGGAATATGCCGAAATATTTTGTGATATGGAATTCGGGTATATGACCCTACCCGAAAGTTATCAAAGAAATTACAGAATAAAAGGCAATTTTTATCCGCAGCCTATGCATATTAAAAAAGGAGAAACCATTACAAACACCGTTTGCTGGCATATTCCCGCCGACCCGTATGCAGGCACATTCAGAATGAATATAGGAGTTTGCAATGCCGATTCCGTACCAATTAAATTTGTTGTGGACGATAAAGAATATACATCATACTACATAGGAGATATTGAGGTGGCATTTGAAGGGTGCGCCCCCAAATTTGTTAATTCACATACCGACGGTTTAATTTTTGAATATTCCAAAAAAGAAATTAAAAATTACGACGATACCGCAAACATTGAAATATATGTAAGGGATTTAAAAAACGATACCGTTTTTGTTGATAAATCAAAATCCGAGTTTGTGGATTTTACCCTTAACGAAAACAACGGTAAAATTGTATTGGATAACGTTACCGAAAAAGAAGGTTATGAGCTGTTATCCGTTAAAATGCCCACTCTTATAAAAGCACCGGGTGCAAAAATAATTTCAACCGCGGCGGGCGGAAGATTAATCGACAGCAAAAACACGGTTTGTTTGGGCTACGAAAAAAAATTTAATCAAAAAAACCTGGGTATTCTTATAGACAATGATGAGTATATTATGCTTGAGTGTCCTTATTTGGATGAATGTATTCATTACAGTGTTTACGAAAAAAACAATGTAAGGTACGCGGCGGTTGGCGTAACTTTTACATACCGTATAAGAAAGCATAACCGCGACAGATCGGTTAAAGTTATAAACAAGCCTACCGCAAATATTATGCGCACAAAAGATTTAAAAGATATACTTAAATTTTTACGCGGAGATTTAAAAAAACCCAACGATTTTTACGACAGAGGTATTTTATATTACACGCAAATTTACTGTGACGGCAGCAAAGAACAAAATACTTTTTTGCATGCGCTTGAGCGCGTAAAATTACTTTACAATATGACGGGCGGAGTAAAGCAGACGGTATTGCTCCGAGGATTTCAGCACAACGGACACGATACGGGTTATCCCGATGTTTTTACGCTCAACAAAAAAGCGGGTACTGCAGATGACCTGCGCTATGCAATTGAAGAGGCAAAAAAATACAATGCGGTTATAACGTTTCACGATAATTATGACGATTTGTATGAAGAATTGCCGGCATACGATGAAACCATATGCGCTTTGGACGAATACAATTTACCTTATAAAGGCTGGATTTGGGTAAGCGGATTATCGAGAATTATCAGCGCTCCCAAATATGTAAAAAGCGGAAAAATGGCTGAACGTGTAAAGAAAACACTTAATATGTATCCCGTACAATCGTCTTATCACTTGGATGTATTGAGCTGCGAGGCAAGAAGATACGATTTGGACGAAAATGTGAGAGTTGCCGCACAAGAATTTGTTGAATATAAAAAGCAGATTGTTAAAGAATTTCAAAAATACGGTTTTAATGTAACCAGCGAGGGAGTTTCTATGCCGTTTGCGGGGCTTATAGGACACGCATGGAATATAAATGCCTTAACATACACCACATACCCCAACGAAACGTTTTTCCCTGTTTTGGGAATGATTTTTCACAGCATTTTGCCCTTCTCGGGTCACTTTTTGAAAAACGACATACTGTCGGGTGCGGAAATTGTACCCGAAATAGGCGGTGACTTTACGCAATATTACAAAGAACAGTTTTACTTATGTACTCTGCCTATGGGAATGCTGTGCAATCTTACATTGGACGGCTATACGCAAGACGGCGATATATGCACGGCAATTTACAGCGATAACAGCAAAGTGGTATTTAACGGCAATACAAATGAAATTACTGTTATATACCAAAACAAAGTTTTATCCCAAAACGGAAATACTTTGGTTTTGGGATTTAATGACGGCGAATATTTGGGATATACCAAAAACGGTGATTATTCTTTTGAAACTCCTTTTAAAGATGATGAAATAAAGCAAATATTTGAGATAGACTTTTGCGGAGAAAAAGAACAAATACCGTACAATGTAAATAACGGACTTCTCACCGTTAAAGCAAAACCCGACACCGCTTTTAAAATTATTTTAAAATAATTGTCAAACAGGCAATAAAATTTTAAAAATCATTCAATACAAACTCTTTAAACAAAACACAAAACATATCAACCGCTTTGTTTGTTTGCTTTGGCGGTATCTCGCATTTTATCACGGCATCGATTTTTTTAATATCGGTGCCGTTTGCCATTATTGTTACATAACCGCATTTTGTACCGTAGTCTACGGGTGCGGTTATACTTTTCTTTAGGCTGTACTCCATTTTGTATTCGGGTGCAATACCGTCTTTTACAAGCATATACGCGCCTCTTTCGGCATAAAGTTTGGCTTTTTGTATATCCGCTCCTTTTACTTCGCACGTCCCCAAAAAACTCCCCTTTGCCATTACCGTCTTTAATTTACAGTGTTCAAATCCATAATTGAGCATTGCCGTATGGCTGTTCCAATCGTCGGGGTCGTTAAGCGTTACGGCAATAAGCGTCATACCGTCTTTTGTTGCGCTGGAGGCAAGACATCTGCCGCATTTTTTGGTAAATCCCGTTTTTATGCCGTCACACCCCTCATACATTTTAAGCAATTTGTTGTGATTTGAAAGCACCCTGTCATAGCCTTTATTGCCGTTTGAAATATTTATTTTTTTTGTTGATACAATTTCGGCAAACTCACTGTTTTTAAGCGCATATGCCGAAATTATCGCAAGGTCGTATGCGGTTGTGTAATGCGTTTTGCCGTCAAGCCCGTTTGGATTGTCAAAATGTGTATTGTACGCGCCTATTTTTTGGGCGGTATCGTTCATAAGTTTTACAAATTTTTCGCAGTTTCCCGATACGGCACAGGCAATAGCAACCGCCGCGTCGTTGCCCGAGTGCAGCATAAGCCCGTATACCAGCTCACGCAATGTAAGCCTTTCGTTCGGCGCAAGATAAATAGACGAACCCTCAACCCCCACAGCACTGCTGTCAACCGTAAATGTTTTATCCATTTTGCCGCTTTCTATGGCGCAAAGTGCAGTCATTATTTTGGTTGTGCTT
>USKN01000129.1 GCA_900555295.1 uncultured Eubacteriales bacterium | reverse complement strand
TTTGACAACACAATTTACCGCGGCGAAAGCGCATTTGATTTTTTTGTGTACTGCGTAAAAAAATCGCCGTCACAGCTTAAACTTTTGCCCGTTGTACTCAATACTCTAATAAAATACAAAAGATGCAAAATCACACACGATGAGCTTATTAAAACGGCGGAAAAATACGCATTAAAATTTATAAGCTCCATAAATAATCCCCATAATGCCGTATCGGAATTTTGGGATAAACACCAACATAAAATTTACCCGTATTATTTAAAAAACAAAAAGGACGATGACGTTATAATATCCGCCTCGCCCTCGTTTTTGCTAAACGAAATTGCAAACCGCCTTAATATACAAAACTTAATGTGCAGTGAAGTTGATGAAATAAGCGGTAAAATTTACAGCCTTTGTTTTGCCGATAACAAGCCCGTATTATTTAGGCAAAAATACCCGAATACGGCAATAGATAATTTTTATACCGACTCATTAAACGATATGCCTATGATAAACATAAGTCAAAACGCTTATATGGTAAAACGCGGTAAATTAACCAAAATTAAATAACATTTTAAAACAATTTTAAAAACAAACTGCTGCAGCCTATTAATATAATAGAAAACAGTCCCGTAAATATACCTGCAATTTGTACGGGTTTAAGCGCCTCTTTAAATATTACTCTGCCGAGTACTGTGGATAAAATAACCATAGAACCGTTACATACAGGAAAAAATATCACAGACGGTATTATTGCCGAAAGCGATAAATTAAGCCGCTGATACACACAGCTTGCTATGCCGCAAAGGAGCGAAAACAAGAGCATATCGCGCCTTACTGCGGCTTTTTTTGCAACACTTACGGTACTTATTTTGCACCCTGCCGCAAAAAACAAAACGGCCGATACAACAGACGCAACAAGCATTAATGCATTTACTTCACCCTTTACGCGTGACAACCCGAAACACTTGTAAAGTATGCCCACAAATCCGCCTGCCAAAAAGAACAAAAACGCATATAAAAACCATTTTGCCGTAAGTTTTTCACCGCTTTTTTTGGGGTTTATGCACAATGCAAGCGAAAAAATTAAAATTACCATACCAAACAGCTGTACCCCGTTTACTTCCTCGTTTGCGTAAATTACACCAAACCACGACGCTATAATAAACGCACAGCTGCCTATAAGCGTTGTAAGCGATACGGGGCCCTCACTGAGCGACAGCGTTTTGGTAATTAAAAACGACCATAAAATAATGCCGTAAACCGCACCGAATATGTATGTTAAACCGCTTATTTTCGGTGCGCCCGACGCTATGTAACATACTCCCAAAATACACGTCCACACCACGCTTATAAGCGCATTAAAAATAAACAAATCACCCGTGCCTTTTACCTGTTTGCCGTTAGAAAATGTGCGTATAAGACAACTGCTTATAACCGAAAAGCAAATTGAAATTGCCATAAGTACGTATTTCATTTTTTATCTTCCTTTTCATTTTTTGTTTTTTGTACTATACCATTTATTTTAAATGATTACAATACAGTTTTAACTATTCGCAACATTTTTACAAAAATCGGCAACAATTATATAATGCAAATTCTCTTTTTATATTATATCATTATAATGAAATAAAACAGAAATGAGGTATACATATATGAGCGAACAATTACCGCAATTATTTATGAGAATTAATGATATTACACACTTGGAGCCGCTTGCACTTCCGCACGGCGTATCACTGCACAATCACACAGAGGGCGAAGAGGATAAATGGGAAGAACTTATACAAAAAGCGTTCGGCAGTTTTTATTCTTTTGACAAAGTAATAAAAGGCGGCGGAGATTATAAACCCGAACGTGTGCTTTACTTAAAAAAGGACGGTAAATACATTGCAACCGCAACGGCAGTTGAAAAAGAGGACTTTCCAAACGAGGGCTGGTTTAGAATGATAGCCGTATCGCCCGAGGCACGCGGCGTAGGCGCAGGTCACCTTGTATGCCTTGCGGCACTTCACGCACTTGCAGCGCGCGGATTTAAATCGGCGGTATTATCTACCGATGATGAAAGAATACCCGCAATTAAAATGTACTTAAGGCTTGGTTTTGAACCTCTTTATACTCACGAAAGCCACACCGAACGATGGGAAAACGTTATGAATATAATAAACGGAGGCAAAAAATGAACAAAAGTAACGGATATATACTCGAAATAGGCGAAAAAACACTTACACTCGGCGGCAAACCGTTTTATCTTGCGTCGGGCGAAATGCACTATTTCAGATTTTTTAAAGGCGGTTGGAAACGCCGTCTTAAACTTATGAAAGACTTTGGACTTACGGCGGTGCAAACATATGTTCCGTGGAATTTGCACGAACCCAACGAAGGCGAATTTGATTTTACGGGCAACCTCGATTTGGCACAATTTTTAAAAGAGTGCGATAATGTCGGCTTAAAAGTAATGTTTCGCCCGTCGCCTTATATGTGCACCGAATGGGATTTCGGCGGGTTGCCCGCATGGCTTTTAAACAAAAAAGGCATAGGCATACGAACAAGCGAGCCACAGTTTATTGAATGTATAAAACATTACTATACGCGCCTTGCAAAAGAATTTATTCCGTATCTTTCAACCAACGGCGGGCCTATTATTGCGGTTGCCGTTGAAAACGAATACGGAAGTTACAGCGATGACGCCGAATACATTAAAATGATGGGCGATATGCTTAAAGATCTCGGCGTTGACGTACCTCTTTACACCGCAAACGGCTGGGAACCGTTTAAACTTAAAAACGGAAGCCGTCCCGAATATTGGACAGCGTTTGACGCGCGTGAAATTCATCAAAATATGATAAACAGCCACAACGAATATCAGCCCGACAAACCGCTTTATAATGCCGAATTTTGGGTAGGCGCACTTCAGCAGTGGGAGGGATATTTTCAGCGCATAAGTGCCGATGATGTTGCAAAAAGATACAAAAAATCGCTTGATATGGGCGCGTTTATAAATTTTTATATGTTTTGCGGCGGTACAAATTTCGGTTTTAATAACGGTGCGCTTGTGGGACGGTTTGAGGCAGATGTTGCAAACGCACCCAATAAATATATACCGTATCTTACAAGCTACGATTATGACGCACCCGTAAACGAACACGGCACTCCTACCGAAAAATATTTTGTGTGCAAAAAAATATTAAAAGAGTATCTTATAAACAACGGCTTTGAATTTACGGGCAGTGACGCAACGTGTACAGACGATATAGATTATATACCACCTGTGCAAAGCATTGGCAAAATAAAGCTTACAAAATCGGCGGACCTTCTTGAAAACGTCAACAACGTCGCAGCCGTTTCAAAAAAATCGGGTGTGCCGCTTACTATGGAAGATTTAGGGCAAAAATCGGGATTTATTCTTTACTCAACGGATATAAAATACACCGACAACGCAAAAAGATTTATAAATATTAAGGGACTTCACGACCGTGCAACCGTATACGCAAACGGTAAATATGCAGGCACTTATATGCGTGACCGCTGTGATGAACCTATAGAATTTACCGTACCCGAAAGCGGACTGCATATTGATATTCTTGTAGAAAATATGGGACGTGTAAATTACGGCAATGCAATGTATTTTGATAAAAAGGGTATTTGCGAGTATGTTAAAATAGAAGTGTTAAATGATGACGGAACGGTATATCCCTGGAACTACACAATGAAAACAGGTTGGATGAACACATCTTTGCCGATGGAAGATTTATCGCATATAGATTATACAAAACAGGCACAAACGGGACGCCCCGCCTTTTATTCAGGCGAATTTGACGCTCAAAAAGGCATAGATACATTTATAAATATGCACGGCTGGGGACGCGGCTTTGTAGTGATTAACGGCTTTAATATAGGAAGATATTGGAACAGAGGACCGCAAGAATCGCTTTATGTTCCGGGCGAGCTTTTGGGAGAGCACAACACCGTTACAATTTTTGAAATTCACAGTCCCAACGATAGTGTATCGGTTTGCTTTGACTCAATGCCGTCACTCGATACGGTACCAAAACCCGATAAAGACACGGTAACGGCGCTTTTGGGGTAAAGTTTTTAAATGTAATTTAACATAAAGATATAATAGTATATTTTATATTGCAATGTGGCTTTTTTGAGAATTTTTGCAAATTTTTGCGGATTATTTTAAAAAATGCTTGACAAATTATAAGTATTGAATTATAATTTAATAGTATGCATATGCATATTTTTCCTTGCTTTGGAAAAATAAATTTTCCAAGGCCTTTAGTCCAAAAGGGAGGTGACATTATAATGGAAAAAATTATTAACAAGTACGAAACTATCTTCGTTGTTGACGCATCATTATCCGAGGAGGATACAAACGCAATTGTTGAAAAGTTTAAAGCTCTTATCGAAGCTAACGGCACCATTGAATCGGTTGACGTTTGGGGTAAAAGAAAGCTTGCTTATGAAATTGATTTTAAAACAGAGGGTTACTATGTATTGGTAAACTTCTCTTGCGAACCCTCTTTCATTGCAGAGCTTGACAGAATTTACAACATAACCGACGGTTTGTTAAGAACTATTGTAATTAAAAAGTAATAGGGACCGGGTGATTAACTTATGAACAAAGTAATTTTGGTGGGACGCCTTACAAGGGATCCCGAGCTCAAAACCACACCTAACGGTGTAAGCGTGTGCAGTTTTACAATTGCTGTAAACAGACGTTTTAGAAATGCACAGGGCGAGTATGAGGCAGACTTTATTAATTGCGTTGCCTGGAGACAAAGCGCGGAACTTTTGGGTAAATATTTCTCAAAGGGACGTATGGTTGGTATTGTTGGCAGCATTCAAACAAGAAATTATGAGAATAAAGACGGTCAAAGGGTGTATGTAACCGAGGTATCGGTTGACGAAGTACATTTTGTTGAAAGCAAGGGTGCATCAAACAGTGACACATCTTACTCAAACAATATTCCGTCGCAAGAGCCGGCAAATAACCCCACTCCGGGATTTACTCCAATACCCGATACGGATATTGACGACGATCTGCCTTTCTGATTAAATAATAATAGGAGGTAAAAAACAATGGCTGATGAAAAACAGTTTCGCAGAAAACCTAAAAGAAAAGTTTGCGCATTTTGTGCGGACAAGGTTCAGGAAATAGATTATAAGGACATAGCTAAACTTAAAAGATATATTTCCGAAAGAGGCAAAATTCTTCCCAGAAGAATAAGTGGAAATTGCGCTAAACATCAAAGACAGCTCACAACTGCTATTAAGAGAGCAAGACATATCGCTTTGCTTCCTTATACAACCGAATAATTAGTGTAAATTTTAAAGAGGGTGTAGCAAAACGAAAGCGTTTTGCTACACCCTCTTTTAGGGGCTTTAGAAAAATAGTGC
>USKN01000128.1 GCA_900555295.1 uncultured Eubacteriales bacterium | reverse complement strand
TAGTACAAATGCGGCGGGTGAAATTGATAATATATTAAAAGTTTACGATATGAAATCAAATACTATAACAGGTACCAATTCTACCGAATATAATGCCGAAAACAGATATGCAACAGGTAAAGTTTTGGAGAAAAAGGGTAATTATGTGCGCCTTGACTCATCTAAAGAAATATTTAATTTAAACGGTACGGCAGTATATATTTATCACAAAAACAGAAATATAATAACAAGCGGCACAACTGCTGATATTGTATCTGCGGCAGCGTCTAATAATGCCGAAAATGTTTTAATGTGGATTAGATACACCGATACAAGACTTGTGCTGATTTTTAAAAATTAAAAGGGGGGCAAAATGCATATGACAATTAAAATAAAAAAAACAATTTGCATTTTGCCGATAATCCTTTTAGCATTTTTGTTGTTTAATACGGCATATGCCCAATCACCCGAGGCGGAGTATAACGCATATGAATATAACTCGGTAAAAGACGCGTCGCAAATATTTGGTGATTTGCGTAAAAACGGCAGCGATTATTATATAAACGGTTCTAAAATGACATATGCTGTTTACAACAATGTGGATTTCGGTGAATACGGTTCCGATACGTTTGTGTTTACATACACAAACGGCAATGCACCCACGGGTACGGTTTGTTTGTATATATTTGACCAATCCATAGATGATGGCGATACACCCGACTTAACATCGTTATCGTCGCTCGGAACGGTAAAAAAATCAAACGGCAGTATAATTACGGGTAAACGTTTATTTTTCGGTATTCCGCCTACAAGCGGCGATTGGACTAATCCCCAAAAATCATATTTAAAATTAAACGATACAATTACGGGTGTAAAAACCGTTATGGTGTGCCGAAATTGGTGTTGTGATATGTACGGCATTTTATTTAAAAAATGTATAGATGTAAGTATAACAAATGTTACGGGCGAGTATTTGTTTGAAGATAACGTTAAAAAATTAAAAATTACGGCATATGCAAATATTTTGGACGATGCCGAAATAGCGGAGTACGGTGTAAAAATAAAGCCTACCGAAAAGGAGACATTCCAATATATTTCGTACAGCGGTTACGATAATAAAATATTTGGAAACACCTCATTTGGCGGTACGCTTGCCGCAGTTCCTTGGGAATATAATAACGCGATTTCGGTACAGGCATATATAACGGTGAGAATAAATAACGGTTTTAAAACAATATACTCCGAAACATATTATTTTTAGCAGCATAGTTTAGGTTTTTATGAGTAAAAAATTAAATCATTTGTATAATGGTTTAAAATAAAAATTTTATAAAGAAAGGTTGTTAATTATGAGAAAAGCAAAAAGAATAATAAGTTTATTGGTATGTGCGGTAATGTTGCTGTCAACTGCGGCAATTATGCCTGTCTTTGCCGAAGACAGCGATTTTGTGTACAAAACACAAATTGAGTACAATATGAAAAATGCGGTAACAAACGGTAAATACAGGGGTGAATCCGGCCCAGAGGCTACCGGTATCGGCGATATGCATAAAAAATTTATTTTATTTAAAAATGTTGATTTTGAAAAAGGTGCCGACTATATGGATATAGGATATGCCACAACTTATAATCAGGTTGTGGGAGTGGTGATTTTTGACACCCCTATTGAAACGTCCGACAATTCAAGCGTTAGCTTAAATAATACTGACGAAGGTACACAAAAAACAGTTACATATAAAGATAAAAACGGACAAGTACAAACAATTAACGGCACAACGCTTAAAGAATATACAACCGCAAGTGGTGAAATACCTATAACAGAAAGTTTTAATCTTAAGGACAAAACAACTTTTAGAGTGAAATTTAACACAAGACAGACGGGAAATAAAGCCGTGTTGCTTTATACAAGGTCTGCATTAAATGTATATACGGTTGAATTTAACATACATATATACAAGCCAAACACCGAGTATAATATGAAAGATGCTGTAACAACGGGTAAATACAAAGGCGAAACGGGCGCAGAGGCTACCGGTATAGGCGACACTTGTCGTCACTATATACTTTTTAAAGAAGTGGATTTTGAAAACGGATGCGATATGGCGGAAATTGGTTATGCATATCAAGGGTTTCCAGATTATACGATGAATATGTATGTATTTAACGAAGCTGTATATTCAGGTAAAACGAATGGTGATGATTTTAAATTTGATGATTTGACAAGGACTTTAACATATACCGATGATAACGGTACTAAAAAAGAATTAATCGGATCAAAACCCGGTGACATTAATATAACAGCGGGCAATTCATGGGCTTTAAAAGATAAAAAGATAGCAACCGTTAAGTTTAATGAAATGGTTACGGGTTATGGAAATAATGGTATTAATGCTACCAAATCCGGAAAAAGAGCTGTTTTGATTTGGTGCGGACCCGCAAATACAAATGTATATACAGTTAAATTTGGTACAAGCACCAAAAATGCGTATGAATACAATTCGGTAAAGAACGCAAGTTCTGTCGGTAACAAAGAAAATGCTGTATTATTGAAAGTTAAAAACGAACAATATTTTCTTGACACCGGCAATGGTAAATACGCTATATATAATAATGTTGACTTTGGAACGGATTTTGCAAATAAAATAAAAATATCTTACGGTGTAAATGATATTAGTAATGTAATGTTGGATATAGCGGTGTATGATAATCCCATAGTTGACACGGATACATTTAATAAAGAAAATATAGAGAGTACAGTAAAAAAGGTTGCAAACAGCAGCGGAACAGAGAAAGGTTATTTGTCGTATCAACGTTTTAACCTGCCGCAAAAAACAGACTGGGAAACCAGCTTTACCGAAGAATTTGCACTTGAAAAACCTATAACAGGTGTAAAATCTGTTATTGTGTGTACAAATTCAAACTTGTTTGGCGTTCAGTTTGGTTCGGAGGGATTTACAAATAACACTGTAACAGATAAAGTTTGGAATATAAATTATAAAAACAATACTCAAACACAGGTATCTTTTATTGCAATAAAAGCATTGTTTAAAGGCGGTGTTCTTGATATAGTTGAGTTTGAGAAAGTAGATGTAGATGGCAATAATTCTGCTACAAGAGAATATGATTTAAATGATATTAAATACAGTGACTATGATGAGGCGAGATGTATGATATTTGATTCTTGGGAAAATATTACACCCCTTGCAGATAATCATATTGTACAATTAAAATAATATTTATATATTTATTGGGGCGGCATTTTAGCCGTCCCATACTATTAAAATAAAGGGGACGAATTTAAAAATGTCAGTAAAAAAAGTAACGGTAGATAATTACAAAAAAGTAATGCTTATGGGTGATTCAACGGCACAGCTGTTTGAGGAAAAAAACAAAGAATTTAATCTTGACTCAAACCGTGTATTGGTTAAGGTTTTGTATTCCGCGGTAAGTGCAGGTACCGAATATGCAAATTTAACGGGCGATATAAACATAAACGCAACTGCTAAGGCGGAGGACACCGTATTGGAATGGCCGCGCGGGGTAGGTTACAGCAGCTCGGGTGTTGTGGTTGAAGTTGGAGACGGTGTTGACGATTTAAAACCCGGTGACAGGGTTGTACTGCGCGGCTGCGGACACGCAAGCCACCACGATGTAAGACGTGATTGGGTATTTAAACTCCCGTATGATGATATAGGTCTTGAAGAAATTTCTATGGCATTTATATCGAGCTTTTCAATTTCGGGTGCAAGAAAACTGCGTATTGAGGCAGGAGAATCGGCAGCTGTAATGGGATGCGGAATACTCGGACTTTTTGCGGTGCAGTTTTGTGCGGCAATGGGGGCAACACCCGTTATTGCGGTTGACCCTGTTAAAGAAAAACGCGAAAAAGCGCTTGAACTTGGTGCCGATTATGCGGTTGACCCGTTTGCAGATGATTTTGCGGATACAATGCTTAAATTAACCGAGGGCAGGGGAGTAAATGCGGCGGTTGAAGTTACGGGAACAGGTAAAGCACTCGACCAGATACTTGACTGTATGGCGCGTCACGGAAGAATATCACTTTTGGGATGTACACGTAACTCAAACTTTACAATAGACTATTACCGCAAAATTCATTATCCCGGTATTGAGCTTATAGGCGCACATACAAATACACGTCCCGATGTTGATTCGCGTCCCGGTTTTTGGTCGTATACCGACGATTATCACGCAATTTTCAGACTTATTCATTTTAAAAAGGTTAATTACAAAAAAATGATAAGCGAAATTCACCCGATATCGGAATGTTCCGAGGTGTACGCACGTCTTGCAAACGATTACAAAAACTTCCCCACAGGTTTGTTGTTTGATTGGCGCAATGCGTAAATGAGGTGCGGTTATGAAAAAAATCAAAGTAGTGCAATTGGGTATAACGCATCCGCATGCATCAGGTATTTTTAAATGTATTAAACAGCTGCCCGATGTATTTGATATTGTGGGAGTATGCGAGCCGAGCGAACAGCACCAAAAGGGTTTATGCTCGGATTTATACAAAGACACGCCTCATTTATCGGTTGATGATATATTAAAATTAAAAGATATTGACGGTGTTATTGTTGAAACCTGCGAAAAAGACTCAACAAAATATGCACAGCTTATGGCGGATAACGGATTTAACATACATATAGACAAGCCGGGCGGAGATGATTTTTTTGAGTACGAAAAACTTGTAAATACCGCAAAACAAAAAGGTTTGGTATTTCACACCGGGTATATGTACAGATTTAATCCCGCCGTTATAAAAACAATTGAGCTGGTAAAAAGCGGTAAGCTTGGCGATATATATGCCGTTGACGCGCAAATGTGCATACGTTTGAGTGAGGGCGGCATAAAAGGCTTAACTAAATTTAACGGTGGTATGATGGAGTTTTTGGGTTGTCATATGCTTGATATTGTTTTGTCGGTTTTGGGTGTACCCGACAGGGTTTTGCCTATGTGTTATTCAACTTATACGTATGATACCGACGCACTCGATTACGGAATGGCTGTGCTTAAGTATAAAAATGCGTCCGCTTGTGTTCGCTCAAGCGCGACAGATATAAACGGATTTATACGCCGTCAGGTGGTGGTATGCGGAACAAAGGGCAGTATAGAGATAAAGCCTATGGAGGAGTTTGATAAAACCAATACCGATTATCTTAAAAGCTATATGAATGTAACATATAACAGCGAAAATATAAACCCCTGCTTTGACTGTTCGCAAACTCTTGAATTTAATCCGTATAAAAGATACGACGATATGATGATTGATTTTGCCGAAATAATTAACGGTGTTCATAAAAACGCTTATTCGTATGAACACGAAATAAACTTAAAACGCCTTATTGAACAGGCGGGAAAAACAGGAGAAAAAGGATAAAAGAATAAAAAGGATAAAAGAATAAAAAGGAAAAAATATATGAGAGCATATTTAAACAACACAGAACTTAAAATATTTAACACAATTGT
>USKN01000127.1 GCA_900555295.1 uncultured Eubacteriales bacterium | reverse complement strand
CAGTCAGGGTGTCCTTCGGACCTTTGGAGGCATTGCCGGAGTCACCGCCGCAGCCAAACACAATCACAACTCTGCCCTTGGCAAATCCTCTTACAGTATTGAGTATATTTTCCAAACCGTCGGGTGTATGCGCATAATCTATCATAACGGTGTAATCCGTATCCGTAGGCACAATTTCCGCTCTGCCCTTTACGCCGTGAGCGCATTTAAGTGCTTTTGCGGCATTTACATCGTCAATTCCAACGCTCTTTGCAATTGCAATTGCGCACAATGCATTGTATACCGAAAAGCTGCCCGGTATACCCAAATAATAATTTGTGTTGTCGGCATTAAATGCAACACCGCGCGCACTGTATTCTATATTTTCGGCTTTTATATCCGCATTTTCGTTGATGCCGTAAGTAATATAATCCGACGCACCTTTTATCATAACATCAGCATACTTATCATCGGCGTTTATAACGCTTTTTTTACTCATAGAAAACAATTTGCTTTTTGCTTTTGCATAATTGTCCATTGTTTTATGAAAGTCTAAATGGTCTTGAGTAAGGTTGGTAAATGCACCCACCTCAAACTCACAGCCGTAAACCCTGTCAAGTTCAAGCGCGTGACTCGATACCTCCATAATTACATAATCGCAGTTTTGGCTGCTCATTTTAGAAAAAAGCTCCTGTAATTCGTAAGAATCGGGTGTTGTACGTCCTGTTTCAAGCACGGTATCACCTATCATATTTTGATTTGTACCTATAAGTCCGCATTTATATCCGTTACTTTCCAAAATCTGTTTTACCAAATAAGTACAGGTTGTTTTACCGTTTGTACCCGTAATGCCTATAAGTTTAAGCTTTTTTGACGGATTTGAAAACATTTCGGCAGATACAACCGCCTCGGCAATTCTTGAATTTTCAACTATAATCTGCGGAACGGGCAAATCGTCCTGTCTTTCTTCGCATATTACGGCTGCGGCACCGTTTTCAACAGCCGATTTTATATACTTGTGACCGTCTGTTTTATATCCTTTAACCGCAACAAACAAATTACCCTTTTCCACTTTGTTTGAATTATATCTGACACCCGTTATTTCGGGGTTTAAATGATCTGATATTATATTTTTGCACTTAACATTTTTTATAAGCTTGCTTAATTTCATTTTATACTTACCTTTCATTTAGTGTACGTCGGAATAACTAAACTGCACACTTACAACACTACCTCTTGTAACGTCTGTTTCCGCCGCCGGTTCCTGTTTGTTTACAACGGCATTGTTTTTGGATAATTCCTCGTTGCCGTAAATTTTCATATTTAAACCTTTTTCGGCAAGCGCCGCATTTGCCTGTGACGCCGTCATACCCAAAACATTCGGCACTTTAACTTTTTCGGATTTATCGTCCTCGGTATACAACATAACGGTTGACCCCTCCGGAAGACTTGCTCCGCCTTTTGGTATTTGGCTTATAACCGTTTGGCCTTTTCCTATTATATTGTACTTAAATCCGCTGCCGTCAAACGCTGCCGCTATTTTAGCTCTTTCAATACCCTCAACATTGGGTACCGTATTATCCATTGTTGCAAGTTCCTCCTCGGTATATTGAGGTTCTATTCCGAGGTATCTTAATACATTATCAAAAATATTTTTAAATGTGGGTGCTGCAATCTGACCGCCCATATGCGAGTCGCCCATAGGTTCATCGAGCATTACAATGCCTATTACTTCGGGGTCGTTTGCCGGAGCAAATCCGCAAAACGACGCTACATATTTACCTTGATTACGCGGCACTTTTTCGCTTGTACCGGTTTTTCCCGCTACTCTGTAGCCTTTAATATAGGCATTTTTTGATGTACCTTCCGATACAACGCTTTCAAGAATATTGCGTACCGTTTCCGCAGTTTCGGGAGATATAACATTTCTTATAACTTCTGTGTCAAAACTTTTAATTACTTTTCCGTTATCGTCGGTAAATTCCTTTACAATATGCGGGCGAACCATTGCGCCGTTATTTGTAATGGCCGAGTAAGCCGTAATCATTTGAAGAGGCGTTACGTTAAACGACTGCCCGAACGAACATGTAGCAAGCTCCACTTCGTTAAATTTAGACATTTTATGAAAAGCGCCTACCGCCTCGCCCGGCAAATCAAAACCTGTTTTTTCGGCAAAGCCGAATGCTTTGTAGTATTTATAAAAATTTGCCGTACCTATACGTGCGCCTATAGTCATAAAAACAGGGTTACAGGAATTTTGTACACCCTGAACAAATGTTTCCGAGCCGTGTCCGCCCGTTTTCCAGCAATTAATGCTTTTATCGCCGACTTTATGTGAACCGCTGCAGAAAAATACTTCGTTAAGACTTACAACATTTTCTTCAAGTGCCATTGACGCTACAAAAGATTTAAATGTTGAACCGGGTTCGTATGTATCAACAACAGCTTTGTTTCGCCACTGTTTATTTAATATATCGCTTATCGCTTTGCTTTTTTCTTCACCCTCAAGTTTATCAACTTCCGCTTTAGACTGTTCGTCAACAATCGACATAGGTGCGTTAAGGTCGTATGTGGGATATGTTGCCATTGCAAGAATTTCGCCCGTTTTGGCATTCATTATAATGCACGACGCGCCGTTTGTTACGTTATAATCTTTAACTGCCTGTTCAAGTTCCGACTCAACAAATTGCTGAATTACCTCGTCTATTGTAAGTACAATGTTTGAGCCGTTTTCGGCATTAATGTATTTTTCGTATTTATAAGGCATTTCCGAGCCTGCCGCGTCATTTGCGGTAACCATTCTGCCGGGTACGCCTTTTAAGTTTTTGTCGTATACAAGTTCAACACCTTGCAGTCCCTGGTTGTCGTCGCCCACAAAACCTATAACGTGAGCTGCAATTGTGCCGTAAGGGTAATAACGTTTTGAGTCTTCGTCAAAATGAATACCTTTTATTTTCATTTCGCGGAGTTTATTTACCTTTTCGGCTTCAACTTTTTTCTTAACAATTTCATATGCGGTTTTTCTGTTAAAAATTTTAAGCACCTTGTCTTTATCCATTTCAAGAACAGACGCAACCTGTTCGGCAACCTTATTTACGTCTTTGTTTGAACGCACTTCGTTAGGAGTTACCGTAACGGTTGAAACAGTTGAACTCTGCGCAAGAATTTTTCCGTTTCTGTCGTATATTATACCGCGTTTTGAATTAACCACCTTATCACGTGTTTGCTGTGCTATAGCTTTATCCGACAGCTCTTTGCCTCTGTAAAACTGAAGCCACGCAAGGCGCAGCGACAAAACGCCGAGCAAGCTTATAACAAGCGATACGGCTATAACCGCACGCATTTTATTTTTTTTACCGTAATCATTTAATTTCATTAAATTTACCTCGCAAAAAAGCACATAGAACATACAATGCCAAAATATACAATTAAAAGCAAAATACAAAACAACAAAAATGCAATAATGATTTTGCTTTCCTCCTGCAATTATATTATTCTGTTAATTTAAATATGCCAACACCTTACCTATGTTGCGTGTAATGCCTTTAAAAATATTATGGTGCTTTTTATTTATAACCTCGGCATAATCGTCTTGTTTAACATTTACGTATACCGTTTGCGTTTTATCGGGGCGATGCATATTGTGCTGTGTTATTGCCAATTCTTCTATCTTTTTTAAATCAACGCTTTGCTCTATTTCCATACTGCGTTTACTGTTTGCCGATGAAATTGTAACAAGTTTTTCTTTAAGGTCACCCACTTCGTTTGCGGCTCTTATAACCATTACTCTTGTATAAAGCAATGCAACGCAAAGTGAAAAAATCACCGCAAGACATACGCAAAGCGAGACGGCAAGTGCAAAATTCTTTTTTTCTTTTGCATTTATTCGTTCAATGTGACGTTTTTCTGTTTTTTTCTGTGTGTTTTCCAACTCATAATCGTATGCCGCCGCAGATGTGCTATAATACTCTTCATAATCATATTTATACGCTGATGAACCTGTATTATACGAATTCAATTCATTTCACCTCATAGTTTTTCTATAATTCTTAATTTTGCGCTTTTTGACCTTTTGTTAAGTTTACATTCGCCGTCACTCGGCAAAATAGGCTTGCGTGTTATAATTTTACCTTTCGGTTTATTGCCGCATATGCAAATAGGAAATTGAGGAGGGCATGTACAACCTTTTGCAAAAGACAAAAAAGCATTTTTTACTATTCTGTCTTCAAGCGAATGAAAAGAGATTATACAAAGCCGCCCTCCGGGGTTAAGAGAATCAAACATATCTTCTATTGCCTTTGTAAGCGGTTCAAGTTCACCGTTTACCTCTATTCTTATTGCCTGAAAGGTTCTTTTGGCAGGGTGTGAGCCAATCCGTCTGAAACGTTCGGGAATTGCGCTTTCAATTATTTTAACCAGCTCAAAAGTGGTTTTAATGGGACAGACTTCCCTTTTTTGCTCAATAAGCGCCGCAATTTTTGCAGAAAATTTTTCTTCACCGTAATTATACAATATATGTGTAAGCTGCTGGCGGCTGTATGTATTTACAACATCATACGCCGTTAACCCGTCCTGCCTGTTCATTCGCATATCAAGCGGTGCGTCCGCCATATAGCTAAAACCTCTTTCTTTATTGTCGAGCTGATATGACGATACTCCCAAATCCGCCATTATTCCGTCCGCACCCGTTATACCCTCACTTTTTAATATTTGTTTTATGTCGTGAAAGTTACCGTGTACAAACTTTATATTTTTATATTCTCGCAAACGCTCTTTACTTGCGTTAAGTGCGTCCGTATCTCTGTCTATTCCCACAAGCAAGCCGCTGCCGTTAAGCTTTTTTAAAACTCTTTCGCTGTGTCCGCCGCCGCCGAGTGTTGCGTCTATATATATACCGCCGCTTTTAACGTTCAAACCGTCCGTTGTTTCGTTAAGTAGCACCGATGTATGCTTAAATTCCATACTTAAAATACCACCTTATATTATTATTCCGAGATCGCTCATTTTTTCGGCAAGTTCGTCTGGGTCAATAGCATTTAAAGAATTGTTCCAAAGCTGTGTATCCCATATTTCAACTTTATCGCCGTTACCGATTATTGTAACATCTTTTGTTATATTTGCGTGAGTTCTAAGCGACTGGGGTATAAGTATTCTTCCCTGCCTGTCCGTTTCAACTTCGGTACAGCCGGAAGTAAGGTATCTGCTGAAAGCACGTGATTCTTTATTAATCATAGGCAGTGTACTCAACTTTTGGTACACATTTTCCCAAGCGCTGTTTGAATAAATAAGGAGGTTTCCGTCAAGTCCGCGGGTAATACAAAACGTATTGCCGAGTTGTTCTCTGAATTTAAGCGGTATAATAACTCTGCCTTTTGTATCAACACTGTGTTGATATTCTCCGCTGAACATATGCGCTCCCCCTTTCGCTTTTTTAATAAAAAACCCATTTTTTAATATTTTGGCACCACTTGATGACACATTCATTCACTTTTTACCACTTTTAAGTAAATTTTATAACATTTACGCAAGAAATTCAAGAGGTTTTTTAAAAAAAGTT
>USKN01000126.1 GCA_900555295.1 uncultured Eubacteriales bacterium | reverse complement strand
GTCAGCGGCGTGCTTTATGTAGAGCCGGATGAGGAAACACTGGCGCAGATGAAAGAAAAGCAGGCACAGCAGGAAGAACAGAAGCGGCTTCTTGAATTATTAAAAGGCAGGGAAAATAAGACGTTAGACGGAAAGACCATACAGCTGTATGCCAATATCGGAAACAGCAAAGATCTGGCGGCCGTGCTTCAAAATGATGCAGGGGGTATTGGATTATTCCGCAGTGAATTTATCTATCTGGAGCGGGAAGATTTTCCGACGGAGGAAGAACAATTTCAGATTTATAAGACGGTTGTGCAGACAATGGCAGGAAAACGTGTTATTATTAGAACACTGGATATCGGCGCAGATAAACAATGTGAATATTTTCACATGGATAAAGAGGACAATCCGGCAATGGGGTGCCGCGCAATTCGCATCTGTCTGACGCGTCCGGAAATTTTTAAAACACAGTTGCGCGCACTCTACCGTGCGTCCGTTTACGGAAATATGTCAATTATGTTTCCTATGATAACATCATTGGACGAGGTAATTGAAATAAAAAAAATATGTACCGATGTTCAAAACGAGCTTAAAGCTGAAAAAATCCCCTACTCCGAAAATGTTGAATTGGGTATAATGATAGAAACCCCCGCGGCGGCGCTTATATGCGATAAACTTGCAGACCTGGTAAGCTTTTTTTCTGTAGGCACAAACGATTTAACCCAATACACAATGGCGGCGGACAGGCAAAACAGCGAAGCCGAAAAATATTGCACAGGGCATCACACCGCAATACTTAGAATGATTAAATATATTGCCGACAGTGCGCACAAATGCGGAATATGGGCGGGTATATGCGGCGAACTCGGCTCCAATATCGATTTAATACCGTTTTTGTTGGCTGCGGGTATTGATGAGCTTTCTGTATCGCCCGGAAAAATATTGGAAGTTAAAAAAACAATTATCGAAACAGACGTATCCAAAATTAAAAACGAACAGTTAAAACGTATAGAGTAGCAAATACAGGTTGCGGGCAAAATATTTTTTTATTTCGCCGCAACCTATTTTAAATATTAACCCCTTTACTATTGCGTTTTTACGTAAAATGTACTATAATAATATATGTTATATTTATTTAAGAGGGTGAAACAAAATGGCTTTGGCTAATGTAAAGTCAGCGGGGGTATTCGGAATAGACGGATATACGGTTGAAGTCGAAACCGATTCATACAACGGTATGCCCGGCATAGAAATTGTGGGACTTCCCGACAATGCCGTTAAAGAGTCTAAAGAAAGAGTAAAATCGGCAATAAAAAACAGCGGATATAATTTTCCGCAAAAGCGTATTATAATAAATCTTGCACCTGCAAATGTAAAAAAAGAGGGCGTATACCTTGATTTGCCCATTGCCTGCGCAATTTTAATTTCATCGGGGCAAATACAACCAAATGCGGCAGACGGTTTTTTAATTGTGGGCGAGCTTGCGCTTGACGGCAGTCTGCGCCCCGCGTCGGGTATATTGTCTATGGCTGTGGCGGCACGTCAAATGGGATTAAAAAACATAATTATACCTTTTGAAAACGCAAAAGAGGCGGCGGTTGTTGACGGTATAAACGTATACGGCGCAAGTAATTTTAAACAAGTAGTGTCACACCTGCGCGGAGGTGAGCTTATTGCCCCCACCAAAGTGGATATTGACGGAATATTTAAAAACAGTTCAAATTACGATATAGACTTTGAAGACGTAAAAGGTCAGGAAAATGCAAAACGCGCACTTGAAGTTGCGGCAGCGGGCGCGCACAACTGCCTTATGATAGGCTCGCCCGGTTCGGGTAAAACTATGCTTGCAAAGCGCCTGCCCACAATATTGCCCGACCTGTCGTTTGAAGAAGCGCTGGAGGTTACAAAAATTTATTCCATTGCGGGAAAGCTTAACGGCTCACAGTCGCTTGTTACAAAACGTCCGTTCAGAAGTCCTCACCACACAATATCCAATGTAGGTATGACGGGAGGCGGAAGTATTCCAAAGCCGGGTGAAATAAGCCTTGCGCACAGAGGTGTTTTGTTTTTGGACGAGTTCCCCGAATTTAGAAAAGACACCATAGAAAGTATGCGCCAGCCCATTGAGGACGGTATGTTTACCGTATCACGCGTGGCGGGCAGTGCGTCTTTTCCAAGCTCGGTTATGCTTATAGCAAGTATGAACCCTTGCAAATGCGGTTACTTTGGCGACCCAACGCGTGAGTGTACCTGTTCGCCCGTTCAAATTCAAAATTATTTGGGCAAAATATCGGGTCCTATGCTCGACAGGTTCGATATACATATGGAAGTACCGTCGGTTAAATACGACGAGTTGAGCTCGGGCGAAAAAGGCGAAAAATCAAAATATATAAAAGAACGTGTTCAAAAGGCGCGCCAAAGACAGCTCGACCGATATAAAGGAATGAATATATACTCAAACTCACAGCTTTCGGCGGCGGGAATTGATGAATTTTGCCGTATAGACGAGGCAAGCAAAAACCTTTTGAAAGGCGCATTTGAAAAGCTGGGTTTAAGCGCACGCGCGCACGCAAGAATTTTAAAAGTTGCGCGTACAATTGCCGATTTGGACGGCAGTGACGATATTCGCCCCCAAAACATAGCAGAGGCAATTCAGTACAGAAGTCTTGACAAAAAATATTGGTTCAAGTAAAATATAATTAAGAGGTGTTTTAAAATGAAATCATTACTATATATTGCGGTAATAATAATTGCAACAATTGCCGGTAAAAGCGCATTCGGTGCCGCAGGCGGTATTGCGGGATTTTTAATATCGTTTGTCTTCGGCATTTTTATGATGCGAGCGCAAATTATATTTTTTATAGGTCAAAACAAATACATAAAAAATCACCAAAGCGGTATAAAACTTATGGAAAAAGCGTATATGTCGGGCAAACTTCCGCCGCGCCAATCGCTTATGTTTGCATACCTTGTACTGCGCGACGGTGATGTTGATAAGGCTGAAAAGCTTATAAATAAAATTACATATTTAAAGAAAAAAGAGCTTAAATACGAATCGCTTATGACAGCCAAAATCAATCAGGCGCTTATATTGTGGAAAAAAGGCGACCTAAAACAGGCGATAGAAATGCTTGAAGAAATATATTCGTCGGGATACAAAACCACCGTTTTATACGGTACATTGGGGTACTTTTATATACTTGACGGGCAAATATCAAAGGCGCTTGATTTTAACAACGAAGCATACGAATATAACGGAACAAATATGATAATTGAGGACAACCTTGCAAGCAACTGTATGCTCGCTGCGGACTATGACAGAGCAGAGGAACTTTACAACAAATTGTTTACGCAAAACCCCGAGTTTATAGAACCGTATTACAATTATGCGCTGCTTATGAAAACAAGGGGCAACAGGCAGCAAGCGGCAGAGTTTTTTAACAAAGCGCTCCAATACCCCGAAAAGTTTTTATCAACCGTAACACACGAACAAATTAAAAAGGAACTTGAAGCACTAACCGAATAATTTAATAATTACGGGAGGCGATTTAAATGAAATTTTTATATTTTGACTGCTTTAGCGGATTTGACAACGAAATGATTATAGGCGCACTTATAGATATGGGTGCAAATCCGTCGTACATAGAAGATTTACTGAACCAAAACGGATTTAAAGCGCAAATCGGCACTCAAAGAGTGGTACGCTCCGAAATTTCGGCGTGCGAAGTTATGCTTACCGTTGACTGCGATGATGATATATTAAATTTTAAAGAAGTTGAAAGTTACATAGACGCAAATATTAAAACCGCAGTTAAAAAGCGTGTTGCCGACGCATTTTTGCGTATTGCCGACGCACGTGCAAAAACCGCGGGCAAAGAACGTATAAAAACAACTTACTCGCAAAAACATATTTTTACAAAACTTGCAAAACTTTTTGCCGCCTTTACGGCACTTGATATAATGGGCGCCGATAAGGTTATATGCTCTGCGGTTCACGAGGGAATAGGCTTAAGGCACAAAGATAATTTTGTATGCCCCATACCCAAACCGTCCACCGCCGAAATAATAAAAGATATTAATATGCCTACTGTGCCGGTTGATATATCCGAGGAATTTATAAGTGAAGACGGCGCGGCGTTTGCCGCCTGTGCGGTAAATTCTTTCGGAAAATGCGAAAGCGCAAATGTTATAAACACGGGATTTGGCGCAGGCCCGCGTGAAGCGGGATTACCCGATATAATAAAGGCAACGCTTTATGAAACGGAAGAATTTAACCTTGAAATAATTGAAAGAGAGCTTGAGGGCGAATTGGTGATGAATATATGAGATGTGTCACTGTAAACGAAAATGACGAAGGTCAGCGTTTGGATAAATTTATAACAAAATATTTTAAAACTATGCCCCAAAGTATGGTGTATAAAGGTATACGCAAAAAGCGCATTAAGGTAAACGGCAAAAAAACGAGTATAGATTACCGCCTTAAAACAGGCGATAAAATAGAAATGTACATAAATGATGAATTTTTTGAGGACAGGTCAAAGTACCAAACATTTAAAGATATAAAATTCCCCGAACTTAATATTGTTTATGAGGACGAAAACATTTTGCTTATAGATAAAAAACCGGGGCTTATAGTGCACGATGATGAAAGCGAAAAAACAAACACCCTGCTCAATTACATAAAAGCCTATTTGTACATAAAAGGCGAATACCGCCCCGACAGCGAAAATAGTTTTGCACCGGCTTTGTGTAACCGCATAGACCGAAACACGGGAGGTATTGTTATTGCCGCAAAAAATGCGCAGGCACTGCAAATTTTAAATCAAAAAATTAAAGACCGCGAAATACAAAAATACTATTTGTGCCTTGTAAGCGGCACACCGCCCAAAAAACAAGACACATTAACAGGGTATCTTGTAAAAAACACCGAGCAAAACAGAGTGTATATACACAAAACACCCATAAACGGTGCAAAAAGCATAGTTACAAAATACAAGGTGCTTAAACAAGGCACATACACCTCGCTTTGCGAAGTTGAACTTTTAACGGGTCGGACTCACCAAATACGCGCGCATTTTGCCTCAATAGGCCACCCGCTTGCGGGCGACGGTAAATACGGAACAAATGAGTTTAATAAAAAAGTAAAAATGAAAACACAGGCTCTTTATTCGTATAAAATTACATTTAATTTTAAAGATGAAAACAAACTTTCTTATTTAAATGGCAAAACTTTTACCGTAAATCAGGTTCCGTTTGCAAATGATGTAAAATAGCATATAAATGCAATGCATCATTTGCTTTTTTATTTTACAAAATGAAAGTTTCCCCAATTCCCTCGACAACGCATTTGTGATATACTATTTTATTTAGCTCTGTTCTTTTGCTCCGTCAAAATGCAGAAGTTGCTCCCACAAGCAGCATTAAAACAGTTATTGCTAATATTTTTGTTTTCACAGACTTCACCTCAACAGCTTAAAAACCAATCTTGTCAAAGAAACATGCAATGCAACCCCCAATAATTGCGAATAATATTATAAAAACAATAACAAGAGCATTACCTTCAAGCCTAAATGTTCCGGCAATTATGGCA
>USKN01000125.1 GCA_900555295.1 uncultured Eubacteriales bacterium | reverse complement strand
AAAACTATTTTTTTAATTTTTTGAGCATTTCCTTTATTTTTTGGTTTTTATCATAGGGAAATGCTCTTTTTTATGTTTATTGTTCAATTTTAGTATTAAAATATTCTCCAAGGTTTTTAAGTGTTTTAACCAAAACGGGTAATTCTTCATCATCAAGAATATCTATAATATGATTTATCATTCGTGCGTGAAACTTTTCATGTATTTCGTTTACGCGCCGTCCGAGTGTTGTGGGGACAATATATATAACACGTCTGTCTTTTGGCGTGTACATACGTTCAACATAACCTTTTTTTACCAATGCATTAATATTTGTGGTAAGAGCACCGGGAGTAATACACAAAAACTTTGCAATATTTGCCATTGTATTTGTTCCGCTCTCGGTAAGGTTAACAACCGCCTCAATTGTATGCAGCTCACGTATGGTTAAATTTTTAACGCCTGTTTTTTTTACGGTTTGTCCTTCCCAAGCCAATATTTGGTTAAACACATAAACCATAAAATCATTAAGGCTTTCTTTAATATCCTTATTCAAAAAATCCCCTCTTTTGTTTTAAGTTAAAACAATTTTACATTGCAAGTATACCATATAACGGAAATTATGTCAAGTATTTTTTCAATATTTTCAACATTTTAAATGTTTTTAATATTTTTAATTGCTTTTACACAACGTAAAAATTATTTTTCTTTTCGTACCCTATTTGTGAACTCTCGCCGTGTCCGGGATATACAAAGGTATTATCGGGAAGCTTATACAGTTTATCCTTAATCGACGACATAAGCGATTCATATGAACCGCCGTAAAAATCAGTACGTCCCACAGATTCTTTAAACAGCGTATCTCCCGTAAACACACAGCCGTCAGTATAAAGGCTTATGCCTCCGCAAGTGTGTCCGGGTGTGGAAATAATTTTAATTTTTGTATTGCCGAATAAAAGTTCGTCGCCGCCGTGCAGAGCAATATCCGCCTTTGTCTCGGGCACCGCGGCACCAAACATTTCGGCAAGATTTAAAACAGAATTATTAATTGCATTAAAATCATTTTCGCCAACGGCAATTTTTGCTCCCGTGCTTTTTTTTACTTCGTCCAAAGCAAAAATATGGTCAATATGAGCATGAGTTACAATTATATATTTAACGGTCTTAATCCCCTGCTCGTATACAATCCTTTGCGGATTTGACGACGGGTCTATAATTATTCCCTCATCGCCCGATTTTACAACGTAGCAATTTGATGCGTAGGGGCCGTCTGCCACAGCGGTTATTTTTATATTCATTTAAAAATACTCCTTTTTATTTTCTTGTAACATCTATTACATCCTGTATAGCGCTTATTTTTCTTATAAGAAGATTAAGTTCGTCGGTATTTCCGAGTTCAACCGTTGTATCTATTATAAATGTATTTCCCTTGGCTTCACGTCCGTTTATAGCTTTAATGGGCAGTTTTAAATCATTTATTGCGCTTATAACATCAAGCATAAGACCTTTTCTGTCGGCACAAGCAATGCAAAGATGAGCTGCATGCGCCGCCTCTTTGTCTTGTTCCCACGATACGTCTATAAGCCTTGCACGTTCTTCCTCACTGCTGTTGAGCGCAGCCACATTAACGCAATCCTGCCTGTGAATGGATACACCGCGCCCCCTTGTTATATAACCTATAATTTTATCGCCGGGTACGGGATTACAGCACTTGGAATAACGAATAAGACAGTTGTCTATTCCTTTTACCACAACCCCGTCCGATGCCTTGCCTCCGTCCGATGCGGAGTTTTTTTGCAATACAGGCTGTATATCTTCAACCGTTGCGTCTTTTTTTAGCGTCCGTTTATATTCGTCACGCAGTTTTATGACAACGTTTACTGCCTGGAGTCCGCCAAATCCTACATTGGCATACATATCGTCGACGCTTGCATAACCGTATCTTTTAACCACGGGTTCAATATACTTTTCATCAAGCAATTGCGCAGAGTTAAGCCCAATTCGTTTTAACTCTCTTTCAAGCATTTCTTTGCCTTTAATTATGTTCTCTTCTCTGTTTTCTTTTTTAAACCACTGATTAATTTTATTACGTGCCTGACCCGTTTTTACAATTTTAAGCCAATCCCTGCTCGGACCGTGAACGGCGGATGATGTAATAATTTCAACAATATCACCGTTTTGCATTTGATAATCGAGGTTTACTATTTTACCGTTTACTCTTGCCCCCTGCATTTTACAACCTATCGCACTGTGAATGGCAAATGCAAAATCAATCGGCGTGGAACCCGACGGAAAACTGTAAACATCTCCTTTGGGTGAAAACACAAAAACCTGGTCGGTAAACATATCAATTTTAAGCGATTGCAAAAATTCTTCTTCATCACTCGAATTTTTTTGTATATCAAGGAGCTGTTTTATCCATGCAAGTTTTTGCTCCATTTTTTTATCGTCTTTAACGGTACCCTCTTTATATTTCCAATGTGCTGCTATACCGTTTTCGGCAAATTCGTGCATTTGCTTTGTACGTATTTGAATTTCAAACGGTCTGCCGTCATCGCCTATTACCGTTGTATGCAGCGATTGGTACATGTTGGGTTTTGGCATAGCTATATAATCTTTAAACCGCCCGGGCATAGGTTTATAAAGCTCGTGCGCAACACCAAGTGCCGCGTAACAGTCGGCAACCGTATCGGTAATAATACGTACTGCAAACAAATCATAAATTTGATCGAGAGTTTTATTTTGGGTAAACATTTTGCGGTATATACTGTAAAAGTGTTTCGGTCTGCCGTCAATTTTACATTTTACACCCACATCGGCAAGTTTTTCTTTTAAGTCTTTTTTTATTTTGGCAATATATTCTTCTCTTTCCTGCCGCTTTTGATTAATTCCCTCAACAATTTCATAATATGCAATGGGGTCAATATATTTAAGCGACATATCCTCAAGTTCCCATTTTATTTTGTACATACCGAGCCTATGTGCCAGAGGTGCAAAAACATTTAATGTTTCGCGCGCTTTTTCACGCTGCTTATCCTCGGGCATAGATATAAGTGTTGACATATTATGAAGCCTGTCGGCAAATTTAATCATTATAACACGTATATCCGATGCCATAGCAAGAAACATTTTTCTCAAATTTTCCATATCGCGTTCTTCTTTGGACGAAAAGTCAAGTTTATCGAGCTTTGTAACACCGTCCACAAGCAACGCAACCTGGTCGCCAAACTCTTTTTTTATATCATCCTTTGTATATTTTGTATCCTCAACAACATCGTGCAAAAGTGCAGCACAAACAGAATCTGTGTCGAGCATCATATCGGCAACATTATTCGCAACCGCCACAGGGTGCGTTATATACGGAGTCCCAGATTTTCGTTTTTGCTCACTGTGTGCGTTTTTTGCCATTTCGTATGCACGTGTTATTTTTTCAATATCGTACTTTGCGCCGGATTTATTAAGTTTTTCGATTAAATCCTGAAATGTTTCACCCATAATATTTACCCCGATTTTAAAATTTATTTATTGTATTTTAAATATGTATCGCTGTTAGTAAGTTCTGTTTTTCCGTAAAAATTTTCCCCGACGGAAATTTTAAACTCATTTTTTGTTTCGTTATAATCATATTTAATAATATTAAGTTCTTTAAACACCTTTAGCGCCAACATTACCGAAGCAGTTCCGTAATTTGCATTTGTGCATAAAAAACGGTCGGCACTTACCGTAAACCTGCTGTTTAAAATATGGTTTTTTAAACTTTTAAAAACATCTTTTAAAATAGTGCGGTTTAAATTAAACGACTCGGAAATGTGTAAATCCCTTATTATGAACTGCGGAGTTGTAACTCCGTTATATGTGTTAATTCCCAAAATGCCGGCGAAGGCAATATTATCGCCACAGGTATAATACTTTACCCTGTCTGCCATATTAAACGCAGGGGCATTTGCATATATTCCGTCTTTTTTAACCGTTAAAAAAGCGTGTTTTGACTCTCTTAAATACCTTATATAATCTATTTTGGCGTCATCAACCGCAAAAACGGGCGTTCTGTTTCCTATGCCGCACGGTTCAATTTTTTCAAGTTCTTTTACGGTATTTTCCGTAATATCATTAAGCTTAATTACAGCGTCTATATTTAAGACGGGAGTTATAATATCTTCCGTCATTCGCGGTTTTGCATATTCATTTATTTTACTTCTGAACTCACCTATAATTTCACTTTTAAGCGAAAAACCCGCTGCAAGCTCGTGTCCGCCAAATTTTTGCAGACAATCGGAGCAATGCGAAAGTGCGTCAAACAAATTAAATCCTTTTATGCTTCGTCCCGAAGCTTTGCCCGTACCGTCATCACTTATCGAAATTACGGCGCTCGGTTTGTAATACATTTCGGTAATCCGCGACGAAACAATTCCTATAACACCGTGATGCCAATTTGGAGCAGCTACCACAATTACGCTGTCATTGTACATTTTATTGCGTTCAATTATGTCAACTGCTTCTTTTAATATTTTTTGTTCCTCCGCCTGGCGGAGCTTATTACCGTTTTCAAGTTGCCGGGCAATCATAAGCGCTTTTTGTTCGTCTTTTTCAAGTAGCAAATCAACGCTTATTTGTGCCGACGCAAGCCGCCCCGCCGCATTAAGACGCGGTGCAAGGGTATATCCTATACTTGATGACGTTATTTTTTTGTTATTAAGTCCCGCTGTTTTAATAAGTGCATTAAGACCTGTATTATCCGTGTTTTTAAGTTTTTTCAGCCCTTCTGTCACTATATATCTGTTTTCGTCGGTAAGCGGAACCATATCGGCAATGGTTCCAACAGCGGCAATATCGCTGTATTTATTAAACACTTCCAAACTGCAATTCGACAGAGCATATACAAGTTTAAGGGCAACGCCCACTCCCGCAAGCAAATTGTACGGATAATTTGAATTGTTTCTTTTGGGATTTATAACAGCCGTACAGTTTGGAATTTTATCTTTCACCGTATGATGATCGGTTATTATAACCTCCATACCGAGTGATTTTGCGTATTCTGTTTCATCTGTTGCGGTTATACCCACATCTACTGTAATAATAAGCGACACATTTTCGCTGTACAGTTTATCTATTGCGCCGCAATTCATTCCATACCCCTCTGTTGAACGGTCGGGAATATAGTAAATAACATTTGCGCCAATTGATTTAAGATAATCATACAGTATATATGTTGATGTAATGCCGTCAACATCATAATCGCCGTAAACCGCAGTTTTTTTACCCAATGCCACATTGCGTTTTATACATTCTGCCGCTTTATCCATATCGTCGAGCAAAAAAGGGTTATAAAAATGTTTTTTATCTGTATTTAAAAAGGCAGCTGCCGTATCAGGGTCGGTAAAGCCTCTTGCCGCAAGTACTTTTGCGAGCAGTGCGGATACACCTGCTTTTTTTGATATCAATTCGGCGGTTTTTTCATCATATTCGGCATACCGCCATTTTTTTGCCACGCTCAAAAGCCGCACCTCACTTAATAAATTACTGCATATATAAATTATAACATCATTATATACTTAATTCAAGCATAAATTTGCCGATTTTTATATTTTTTACTTGATTTTTCTCAAGTTTG
>USKN01000124.1 GCA_900555295.1 uncultured Eubacteriales bacterium | reverse complement strand
AAAATACAACAGTTAAAATACTCGATATTTTAAGAAACTCAAACGGTTATATATCGGGCGCGCAAATAAGCGAGTGTCTTAACATATCGCGCAGTGCCGTGTGGAAAAGTATTACGGCATTAAAAAAGTGCGGATATACCATAGACGCTGTTACAAATAAGGGGTATATACTTAAAAATACTCCCGATACTTTATGCGAATTTGAGTTAAAATCTTTACTTGGCGGACTTAAAATAGGAAATCCGCTTTATTTGTATGACACCGTAACTTCAACATTTGACAAATTGGCAGAAAAAAATATTGCAGAGGGTACGCTTGTTGCAGCGCGTAAACAGTTAAACGGACGCGGACGGCTTGGGCGTAATTGGACTTCATCATACGGCGGTGTGTATATGTCATTTATGCTTACACCCAAAACGGAATGTGACGATATTCCCTTTATTACCGTAATTTGCGCACTCGGAACGGTAAACGCACTAAAAAAATATGGTGATTGTAAAATTAAATGGCCTAATGATATAGTTTTAAACGGCAAAAAAATATGCGGAATACTTACAACGGCAAATATTTGTTTTGAAAATGTTGAATGTGTAAATGTGGGGATTGGTATTAACGCAAACATAAAACCTGACAGCTCGTCTCTCCCCTACGCAACATCTGTCGCAAATGAATGCGGATATAAAATTAACGAAAATTATTTGCTTTTTGAGGTTATAAAATCAATTAATGAATTATATTATCAAAATGACCGTGAAAAAATATGCAATGATTATAAAAACAACTGCATAACCCTCGGGCGCGACGTAAGACTTAATTATGCCAAAGACGGAAAAACCGTTACGGGCAAGTGCATTGATATAACAGATAACGGTTCGCTTACCGTTGAATGCAGTGACGGACGAATAATTACGGTAAACGGCGGTGAAGTATCCGTAAGAGGACTGTACGGATATGTATAATTACAATAAGATGAGGAGTTTTGAATAATGGTAAAAAAATACCCTCCGATATATACATCTTTATCGGAATATACAGCTGAAAAAAAGATACGTTTAAGCGCACCGGGACACAAAGGCAATATTAAATATAAAAAATCAAATATGTTTTATGCCGATATTAATCCTAATGAAATTGCAAAAAATTCCAAATCGGACGGTATATTGCAAAATGCGCAAAATAAACTTACAAATTTATATAAAACCGTTCAATCATATTATTTAACAAACGGTTCGGACTGCGGAGTACATATTATGGCCGCAGCACTTTTGCGTAAAGGCGATAAAATATTAATAGACCGCTTTGCAAACAAGTCGATTATTCAATCTGTGTGTACACTTGATCTTGTACCGGTATTTATTGAACGCTCAATAAACCACCAATACGGATTTGAAGGCGGATTAAATGTTGAAAGACTTGAATACGCCCTATCCGTAAACTCTGACGCAAAAGCTGTTTTTGTGCAGTCTGTTACACCTTACGGAATAGTATCGGATATGGCACGCATATGCGATTTGGCGCACGAATACAATGTTATGGTACTTTGTGATGAAACATACGGCGGACACTTTTCTTTAAACAGCAAATTGCCGCTTTCAGCACTTGATTACGGTGCAGATGCGGTTGTTCAGTCGGCAAGCGAAACATTGGGTTCGTTAAACGGCGGCGCAGTTTTGCATATAAATAATAATACGGTTGACCTTGAGCGCGTAAATGATGAATTGCAAATGTATCAAACAAATAACGTGTCGAGTGCGGTATTATCTACTGTTGACAGCAGTATATATTATGCGTTTTCCGCCGAAAAAAAATTTAATGTTTTACTTAAAACACTTGATAAAGCAAAAAAAATGATTAATTCAACCACCGAAATATATTGGCTTGACAATACGGTTGAAAAAACCTGCAATATATTTGCAACCGATCCGCTTAAAATAACTTTAAGCTTTGCAAAAACGCCGCTTACGGGATATACAGCGTACGATATTTTAAAACGTAAACATAAAATTGAATGTGACTTTGCCGATTCAAACAATGTTGTGTTGTCCGCAAGCCTGTACAGTCGGCCGTATGATATTCATAAACTTACATCGGCACTTGTATCCATTTCAAATATGACTCACAAATTAAAATATCAGCAGCTGGAAATTAAAACGGAATTGTCGGAAGTTAAAAATGATGTTTATTTAAATTTAACACCGTACGACGCTTATCATTCATCATATTTAAAAGTAAAAGTAAGCGATTGCCAAGGATATACAAACAGACGAGTTATATCCCGCTTTCCCACAATGATACCTATTATTCAGCCGGGCGAGCGCATTACGGGTGAGCATATAGAACTTATTAATACAATTTTAGATAACGGCGGAATTGTTGACGGTATAAACAATAACGAAGAAATTGATATAGTAGAAACCACAGGCGGAATATTTGACCGCAGAATATAAAATACATATTACAGTGTTTAGAGGTGAAGTACCAAATGGCAGATAAAAGCAAAAAAAATACCGAATATTCAAACGAAAGTATAAAACAGCTCAAAGGTGCAGACCGTGTAAGACTTCGCCCGTCGGTTATTTTTGGCTCCGACGGTTTGGAGGGCTGTGAACACTCGGCATTTGAAATTATCTCCAATTCAATTGATGAAGCGCGTGAGGGGCACGGCAAAGAAATAATAATTACCAAGTATCTAGATAAATCTATAGAAGTAACCGATTTTGGCCGTGGTATTCCCGTAGATTTTAACCCCGGAGAAAACAGGTACAATTGGGAACTTGTATTTTGCGAAATGTATGCCGGCGGTAAATACAATACAAACAACGGTGAAAACTATGAATTTAGTTTGGGACTAAACGGTTTGGGCGCGTGTGCAACACAGTACGCCTCCGAATATATGGACGTTGAAGTACACCGTGACGGTTTTAAATATGAATTGCATTTTGAAAAGGGCGAAAATATAGGCGGGTTAAAGAAAACCGAGTTCAGACACAGACACACTATGTCACGTATTAAGTGGCGTCCCGATATAGATGTTTTTACCGATATAGATATACCGCCCGAATACTTTTATGATGTGTTAAAAAAACAAGCTATAGTTAATAAAGGTTTACGTCTTGTGCTTAAAGTAGAAACGGAACACGGACATTTTGAACAAACCGAATATATATATGAAAACGGAATAGTTGATTATGTTAAAGAAACCGCAGGTGAAGGAGCGCTTACCGATGTAAAATATCTTGAATGTGAGCGCCGGGGACGTGACAGAGAAGACAAACCCGATTACAACGTTAAATTAAGTGTTGCGTTTTGCTTTTCAAACAAAGTTAATATGCTTGAGTATTACCATAACTCAAGTTTTCTTGAACACGGCGGTTCACCCGACAAAGCTGTTACAAACGCATTTGTTTACGCAATTGATAAATACCTTAAATCTAACGGAAAATATACAAAAAATGAATCAAAAATCAATTTTTTGGACGTTAAGGATTGTCTTATACTTGTTTCAAATTCTTTTTCGGGGCTTACAAGTTACGAAAACCAAACCAAAAAAGCAATAAACAATAAATTTATAACAACCTGTATGACAGATTTTTTGCGTCACGAGCTTGAGGTATATTTTATAGAAAACAAAATGGACGCCGAAAAAATTGCATCTCAAGTACTTGTAAACAAGCGAAGCCGTGAGCATGCCGAAAAAGCACGTGTAAACATTGCAAAAAAATTAAGCGGTTCAATTGATATAAATAACCGTGTGCAAAAGTTTGTGGACTGCCGTACAAAAGATATTTCAAAACGTGAATTGTACATTGTGGAGGGCGACTCGGCACTCGGTTCGTGTAAGCTTGGCAGAGATTCCGAATTTCAGGCAATTATGCCTATAAGAGGTAAAATACTTAACTGCCTTAAATCGGATTACGATAAAATATTTAAAAGTGATATTATCGTTGATTTGATGCGGGTTTTGGGATGTGGGGTTGAAATTCAATCAAAACACAACAAAAATCTTTCTTCTTTTGATATGAACAATCTGCGTTGGGACAAAATTATAATTTGTACTGATGCCGATGTGGACGGATTTCAAATTCGTACTCTTTTACTTACTATGCTGTACCGTCTTGTACCGTCCCTTATAACGGAGGGCAAAGCATTTATTGCCGAATCACCGTTATTTGAAATAAACGCAAAAAAAGAAACATATTTTGCATACAGCGAAAAAGAAAAAGCTGATATATTAAATAAACTCGGAAACGAAAAATGCACCATTCAGCGTTCAAAAGGTCTTGGTGAAAACGAACCCGAAATGATGTGGAAAACCACTATGAACCCTGAAACAAGACGTCTTATAAAAGTAAATCCCGATGATGTTGAAAAAACGTCATATATGTTTGATATGCTTTTGGGCGATGATTTGGCAGGTCGTAAGGACTACATTGCCAACAACGGGCATCTTTATCTTGATATGCTTGATATAAGTTAACGGAGGCTTAAAAATGTACTTTGAGGATCAAAAAATAACCGATACACTTCGCGAAAATTATATGCCTTATGCAATGAGCGTTATAATATCGCGTGCAATACCGGAAATTGACGGCTTTAAACCGTCACACCGAAAGTTGCTATACACGATGTACAAAATGAATTTGCTTACATCGGGAACAACAAAATCGGCAAATGTTGTGGGCAGTACAATGAAATTAAATCCGCACGGTGACAGTGCAATTTACGAAACAATGGTACGTCTTACACGCGGAAACGACTCGCTTTTGCACCCTTTTGTTGACTCAAAAGGTAACTTTGCTAAGCATTATTCGCGTGATATGGCATATGCCGCGTCACGTTATACCGAAGTTAAGCTTGCACCTATTGCAAAAGAACTTTTTGGCGATATAGATAAAAATACGGTTGATTTTACCGATAACTATGACGGCACTATGAAAGAACCTACTTTGCTGCCCGTATCGTTTCCCAATATTCTTGTAAGTCCAAACCAGGGTATTGCCGTTGGTATGGCGAGTAATATTTGCTCTTTTAATTTAAAAGAAGTTTGCGACACAACAATTGCCTATTTAAAAAACGAAAAGTGCGATATATACAAAACATTGATTGCACCCGATTTTTCTACAGGCGGTCAGCTTATATATAACGAAGACGCAATTAAGCAAATATACGAAACAGGCAAAGGCAGTATAAAAATTCGCTCAAAATACAGATATGACAAGAAAAACGGATGTGTTGAAATTTATGAAATCCCCTACTCCACCACATCGGAGGCTATAATAGATAAAATTATAGAGCTTATTAAGGCGGGTAAAATACGAGATATTAACGATATGCGTGATGAAACCGACTTAAAGGGTCTTAAAATTACACTTGACGTAAAAAAAAGCACAAATGTTGAAATGCTTATGAATAAACTTTATAAAATGACTCCGCTTGAAGATTCGTTCAGCTGTAATTTTAATATACTTGTGAGTAATACACCAAAAGTAATGGGTATAAAAGAAATACTTAAAAATTGGACGGATTTCAGAAAACAATGCGTAATCAGAAAAACAAAATTTGAAATTAATAAATTAACTCATAAACTTCACTTGCTTGAAGGCTTGAAAAAAATATTGCTCGATATTGACAAAGCAATTAAAATAATAAGAAATACCGAAAAAGACGAAGATGTTATTCCAAATCTTATGATCGGTTTTGACATTGATGAAATTCAAGCAAATTATGTTGCCGAAATAAAATTGAGAAATTTAAACAAA
>USKN01000123.1 GCA_900555295.1 uncultured Eubacteriales bacterium | reverse complement strand
CGCCCTCGGCACTTCCGCCTGTTGTAAGTGCCTGCGCCGAACCGTTGTATACAAGGTTTTCCTGTGCTATAGGCTCGGTAACCGTTACATTTGCTTTTGCAATCGATACATTAATTTTTTCGGGTGCTGTATCGTTATGATTGCTGTCGCCCGATACTTTGTACCATACTTCATAATCACCTGCGTTTGTGCCTGTTATAACATTTGCCGAATAATCTCCGTTTTCGGCTGCGGCATACAGTATTTCGCCGCCCTCGGCACTTCCGCCTGTTGTAAGTGCCTGCGCCGAACCGTTGTATACAAGATTTTCCTGTGCTATAGGCTCGGTAACCGTTACATTTGCTTTTGCAATATTAAACTCTTTAACTTCTAAAAGTCCGCCGAAATCGTCTGTTGCATCAACCGTAAATTTTGCGTTATAATTTCCCGCATTTTTGGGAACATCGGTTGTATATGCGCTGTCATCTTCATTAGTCTTTTTGTATTCAACTTTTACATTACCGAATTTTGCAAGATATACGGGCGCGCTTTCGCTTTCGCCGTATGTACGGTCCGTAATGCTCGGAGCTGTCGTCCATTCATTATTCGCTTTTGTAATGTAGAAATCGAGATTTATTTCAGATACATTTTCTGCATTTCCGTCCCAATAATAATTTGCTCCGTCTTTTAATGCAAGTTTTACATTATATTTGCCCGTATTAATTCCGCCGCCGTTTTGGGTAACCGTATAATACTCGGTATCGGCAATTTTCGCTGTCTGCTGTGTACCGTTGTATATTTTGCCGTCTACCGTCGGAACACTAACAACCGCTTTTGCAACGGAAGCGTTGCAAAACTGAACCGCGGAGTCTTTATGATTATCATCTCCGAAAATCTTGAAACAAACTACATATTTTCCTGCATTTATTGCTTTAGGAAGTTCCTCGCTCCACGTCTTTTGGTCGTCAATGCTGTATTTTACAATACCGCCGTCCGCTTCGGCAGCCGTAATAAGTACCTGTGCGTTTTTGTTGTAAGTTAAGCGTATTGCATTCGGTGCAATCGCAAAGTTTGAGTACGCCTTTTCCATACCTGTGATTTGGTCGGCAATTGTACCCGTAAAGTTTCCGTTTGCGGTAAATGCGGTTTTATCCGCAACATTTGTAACTTTGCTCCATTCGCCCGTTACGGTAAGTCCGTCAACGGTAACCGAAGCCGTGGGTGTTTGCGCCGTGCCGTTATATGTCATTTCTTCAAACACGCCCACCGTTGCACCTGTTATATCTTTTTTGGTGATTTTAAGACCGCCCGTTACGGTTTTTTTGTACTCTTTATATGTACCGTCCTCGGCTCTTTCAATTACTACGTCATAATCGCCCGCGTCTGTAGGCAATACAATATCTTTGCCGTCTTTTTGATATTTTACCGTAAATCCGTCCGTAACATTTGCATCCGTAATTGCAAAGCTTTTTACAAGACCGTCATATTCATTTGTTTGCGCCAATTCATTTATTGTAACTGCTGTTTTTTCGAGATTTACCCAAACTGCGGTAACCGTTGTGTTTGCCGAAATATTAATTGTATTACCTGCGGCATACTCTGTTCCGTTTACACTCCACGCTTTAAATTTTTTGCCTGCCGGCGGAGTAAATGCACATTCGGGAAGTTTATATTCGCCCGGTGTTACAGAAACATTTGCCATTTCGCCTCTGCCGCCGTTTGCGTTAAATGAAACGGTGTAAGTGTTCATTACCCAATGAGCATACAGTGTGTGGTCGGAGGTTAAAAAAACCATTGTTCGCTCACCGATTTTATCCCCGTTGAGCTTATCCGTATACCATCCTTTAAACTCATAACCGTCACGCGTAGGTATTGGCAGCTCGCCGTAATTTTGCGCATATTCTACCCTTTTTGCACCTGTTTCACACACACCGCCGTTCGCGTCAAATGTAACGGTAATGCCGTCCGCGTCTGTCCACTGTGCATATAAAGTTACAGGGTCTGTAAGAAAATAAAAGCCTTTGGTAATACAGGTGCGGAAAATGTCTTGATCCGCATAGGCAACTCCGCTGCCGTCAGCTTTGGTATTCCACCCCGCAAACGTTTTGCCGCTTGGTGCGGTAAACGGGTTTGGAATAAGCCGTCCCCCGCCGTTGGTAGTATTTCTCGCCTTAATGTACCAAACTTTATCAAATTCACTGTCTTGCAGCTTGCTGTAATCTATACTGCCGCTGCCGCCGTTTGCATCATATTGCAAAAGACACATAATACGGGTACGTACCGGATTACCGACACTGTCTTTAGTACTGTTGCAATATGCAACTGCAAGCTGATTGGTTTCCAAGGTGTGTACAACGAAAAAATTCGGTACATCACTTTGGAAATATCGGCTGTAATCCCTATTGGGATATACAGCGGAGAATGTGTACGATGGCGATGTAGTACCGTCAGCATTGTAACTTTCAAAATCCCCGTCAACGGTAATAATACGAATTGGAATTACAGCCTCCTCCGACAAACCGTCATTGCCGACACATATAGCCTGCACATTTTCTACCGGCTTATTTTTACTGTCAACTTTAGAATAAACCGCAACGTTTGCGGCCGTATTTCCGTTAATTACAGGTGCGCCCGAAACTGTCATAAGATTTTTGTCGTTAGATTTTTTTGCAGGATTAAGATACACACCCACATTGCACCCGGTAACGGTACCGCCGTTCATTGTAAGGTCGGCGGCATACACACCGTATTTTGTACAATTGCGAACGGTACTTCCGGGCTGCATAATTATGTAACCGTCAGCACCGGTTTCGCAGTTTTCAACCACTGCACCGTCATTGAGTGTACCGGCTGATAATCCCACACCGCAGCCGCGTATCGTTCCGCTTACATTACTTTTTATTGATGTTCCGAATAAACCGTAGCTGCAATCCTCAATAAGCGAGCCGTTATGCAAATCAACGGGATTTTTTGCGGTAACACCGTATGTACACGTTTTCACTGCGCCCCCGTACATATTAAATTTGCCTGTATATGTATTGTAAATACCGCATTCGGAATTTACAACCGTTCCGCCGTACATATCAAAGGTTCCTTTAACCGCCACGGCACAAGATGAGTCGTTAATGCTGCCTGTGTACAGCTTAAACAATCCGTTTTTGTTTACAGTAACGGCTCCGCTGTCGCTCTGACTGCGCCCCGACGCATTTTCGCCGTTAATTCTGCCTGTTTGGTTTGCGCTGCAGTCGCTTATCGAAAGCGTACCGCCGTCCGCCACAACAAAGCTTACGTCTTTATCTTTTAATGTAACAACATATCCGTTAAGGCAAATATTTACATTGCCTGTAATTTCAATATTGTGTTCCAATGTAATATTGGAATTAAGAATGTAATTTCCGTCGGCAAGACTTGTTTCGCTTGCATTAAATACCTGCCAATCGCTGATTATGGGGTGACTGTCTTTGTGATTGCACCTTACACCGCATACAGGATGTTCGGGAACAAGATGCGAGCTTTCAATCAAAGAAAGAGTCGTTCCCTGTCTTTCAACAGAGTGACCGTTTGCACCCGAGAAATATTGGGTAAAATCTGTATTTTCATTCCAATCGGTACAAAAATTGCCCGTACCGCTTTCCAATCCCACTATATAGGGGCGTGCGGGGTGCACAATACCTACCGCACTGACATAAGCGCCGTTTTTTAAATACACACCTGCCGTTGTGCCGTTAAGGGTAGTATTACCGGGAAAAGTAACTGTTGTATCACTTTCTGCCACTACGGAACAGCCGTTATTGTTTTCGCCCACAACACCGCCAAAAAGAGCAAGCGTTCCCTTTTTTAAAGTAATACCTTTATTCACCGTTCCGCCATACAAAGTCAGCGTTCCTTCGGTTAATGTAAGACTTCCGTCCAGCAAACCGCTTTTTCCGTCATCATCATAAAGCGCAAAATCGCGCACCTGCATATCACCGTTTACAGTATATCCGTTTAAGCATAAATGTCCGCTGTATATCGTATTGGGATTTACAGTTATATTATCAATTAAAAAACCGTAATCGTCCGCTGTCATAGCCGCAAAATCAAATTCGTTAACGATTGGCTTAAAAGACTGCCCGTTGTGGCTGTTGTTTCTGCCAACATATATTGTACCTGCATCATAAGCCTGTGACGCATAGTTTGTCATATTCTTGCCGTTCCACTGTTCGGCACGGAGAGTAAGAGTATATGTACCGTCGGCAAGACCACTCGGAAGCGGCAATGTGCTTTTCCCGGCAGACGCATCCGCCGTATTAAGCGCACCGTATGCAACGGTTTCACCCGCCGTGTTTTTAAGTTCCGCCGTAACAGTATTATAATCTGTATTTCCAATACCGTTCAGTGCCGTATGAGTTACGGCAATGCCGTCATTTGATAGAATATTTGTACTTAAAGCGGCGTTAAAGCTGTCACCCGTGCCCAATGTAAGTTTCCATTCATTTCCGCTGTAACTGTTTGTAAGGTCAAAAGTTTTCTCGCAAGCGGCATCGGGAGCGCTTGCATACACAACGCTGTCATAGCTTATGTTCATAGCGGGGCGTGCCGACCACGTTGATATTGGGTTAAATGAATAGGTTTCTTTTACCGCACCGCCCAATACTTTATCTAATATTGCCGAGTATATGGGAACATCCGACAAATACCCATCACCGTATATTGCGCCGATACCGGCGTCATTAACACCTTTTCCGTCACCGTACTGCGACTCTAAATCACTGCTGTATACACAGTCTTCCCACGCTGCCGAACGCGTCATCCAAGTAGTATTTGAAGTACGGTTTGCGTCTGTATCAAAGCCGTATTTTGCGTCCGATGCTTCATCAGCAGACAGAAAAAAGACTTTTTCGCCGTTCAAATCTCTGCCGTAATACAAATGATTGCCCTTAAAATTTTTATCCGCCTTTGTAGTTGCCAAAATTTTTTCACGTTCCATATCGGAGAAAGCACTGTAATTTTGGTCGTAAGATGCCTTGTTGCTGTTATAGAGCGTATTGCCGAGACTGCGTTGGTTTGTGGTAAAACCCAAAGTCGTATCGGGACTGATTTGCTCCGTAAATGCACGGCACCAAACACGTGCCGTACTGTTTTCCCACCAATTGTGGCGCATATTGTCGAGGCAGCTCCAGCAGTTATTTCTGCTGCTGTCCAATTTGCCGAGTGTGCAATAGCTTATAAACTCAACGTTTTTTATTGGGTTTTCCATAAGAAGAAACAATCCCTCGTTGCCGTCGAGCGTTTCATTATCAAGCACACGCCACTTAATGCCGTCGCCGTTCCTTGTGCCGTAATAAATGTAGCTGTAACTGCTGTTTTCGCTGTCATATCCGTTTACAACATTTACACCGTCATTAATGTTTTTTACGCCGTTTTCCGCCGTTGCGGCATACTCTGCTGTTTCTTCTTCGGCAGAAGCGGTTGCAGTAAGAAACGTCGGCAGCGTTGAAAAGCACAACATAAATGCCATAAAAAGACTTAATACTTTTTTACCCATAGTTATTTTTCCTTTCCGAAAATTTTATTTACATTACTTTTACTTGCCGAACCGTAACAATTGGCATTTGCTTTTTATAGGTATAATACTTTGTTATAATATGCGGTAAAATTTTAAAAACATTAAAAAATATGCCCGCGTTTAACACCGTTAAATACCTACTTACCTAATCTTAAAACGGCAGTAAAAAAGACCCGGCAGATACAGATGTACATATTTTTATATTATACATACATCATTATCCATCAAGTCCTTTCCGTAAATA